>JALGZO010000782.1 GCA_025774865.1 bacterium
AAAAAACGCATCCCAATCCCCGTCGGCCAGCTCGTATGGCACGTATTGGACCTAGGCCTACAGGATGTGCTTGCCGGCCGGAGCCAGCGTTTCGTCGCGCGCCGTGGGGAACACGACTTCGCAGCACGGGCTCTCCGCGATCCGGCCGCGCTTGCAGGCGTCCCAGCCGTCCTCCAGGTTCCCGAGCGAGCAGGCAATCTCGGTGGTGCCCGTGTGGGCGTCGCTCGGAGTCCCCGGACGGCAGGTGAACTCGGGCAGGTCCGAGAGGGCCAAGTTCAGCTTCGCGGACGTGCCCGTCATCCGGAAGGAGTTGATCCCGCGCAGGTAGTCGGGATCGATCTGCCGCCGATCGACGAGCGACAGGAACGTGCGCTTGGGGTCGGCGTTGGAGACGACGACAGGAGCGTCGATCTCCTCTCCGGTGGCGAGGGTGACCCCGCGTGCACGCCCGTTTTGGGCGCGGATCTCGGCGATCTCGGCTCCGGTCCGGAGCTCGACGCCCCGTTCACGGCATGCCTCGGCCATCGCTTGCGTGATAGTTCCCATCCCGCCGCGCACGAACCCCCACGATGACTCGCCTCCACCAACGGCGTAGTGGAGCATCACGTAGGCGGTCCCGGGGGTGCGCGGACCGCTGGCCAAGCCGATCGCGGCGGAGGCGCCGAGGGCCGCTTTCACGGCATCCGTCTCGAATCGCTCGTCCAGGAAGTCCTGCACGCTGGCCGTCATGAGCTGTATGAGCGTGTCCCGGTCCCGGCGATCCAGCCCTCGGAATCTGCCCGCGAGCCGCAGGACGTACCAGGCGTCGGCGGGGCGCTGCAGGGACGGGGAGGGGGGTGTTCGGTCGATCATTCGGGCGAGAAAGCGCGCGATCCGGGCGAACTGTTCCTGCATCTCCTCGTAGGTGTCCGCATCGCGAGTGGAGAACGTGGAGATCTCCTTGCGGGTTCGTTCCGCGTCGTCCCACAGGGCGAGCGATCGGCCGTCCTCGAATGGAACGAGGACCCCGGGATTGCAGGGCAGGAGTTCGACGCCTCGCCGCTCCAGCTGAAGGTCTCTGACGATCGCGGGGCGGAGCAGCGCGCTGATGTAGGAAAGGGTGGAGAAACGGAAGCCGGGGAACACCTCCTCGGTCACGCAAGCGCCACCGAGTACCTGCCGGCGCTCCAGGACGAGCGTTCGCACTCCGCCGGCCGCGAGGTAGGCGGCCGTGACGAGCCCGTTGTGACCTCCCCCTACGACGATGACGTCGTACCGTTCGCGCAACCCGTTCATCCGCAAGTCCCTTCCCCGCTTCTTATCACAACCCGGCCGGAGGTTCGATCCCACCCACCGCTACCAGGGAACTCGCCGGCTTCGTTGACGCACTCGCGCTGAGTCGACCCGACGGTGTTTGCGCGAGTTCAGATGTGATTCTCGATGTCTCGCGTAATCATCGCGGCCAGCCCGGAGATGTCGTCAACGAAGTCGACCTCCGGGCGTTCGTGGGCCCAGCCCAGGATCGAAAGAGCGCGCACCACGTAGAGCATCGGAAGGAGCTCCAACCATTCGTCTTCGAGATTGCGCTCCGAGTGGTAACCGACGACCAGTGCGTCGCGGAATGCGTCGTGGTGTGGACCACCCGCGTAGTCGGTCAAAGCCACGGCCAGGTCGAAGATGAACCAGCCGAAGCCGGCGTCGTCGAAGTCGATGGCGTGGAGCTCGTCCCCGTTTATCAGCACGTTCGCTGAGACCAGATCGGCGTGAATCATGCCGTAGTGCTTCGAATCCTTGCGTAGGGCCGACAACTTCGCATGGAACACGGTGCGCCCGTCGAGCACGATTCGACGCTGACTTGGCGTGAACATCGAAGACTCCCAGAACGGCCCCCAGAAGGGAGCGGCGCCCATCAATCCGTCGGCATCGAGCGCGTGCCGCTCGAACCAGGCGGGCGGCTTCCATTGCTCCGTCACGTTGTGCATGCGCCCGATCAGGCGGCCCATTCGCTCGAAGTGCGCCGCCTGGATCCCACCGTCGGCCTCGGCCTGGATCAGTTCGAACATGGTGACGCCCTCGAACCAGTCGACGACGCTCACGTGGCGCGACTCTGCCGTTCCGGGTACGTCGACGATGGCGTAGTGCTCGCCCGCGCGAGTCCGACGCGAGTGTGGGACACTGATCCCGGCCAAACGAAGCGCGGCGTTCCAGGCCTGTTCAGATTTCAGCTCGGCCAGCGTGTGATAGCCCGGGCGGTGCACCCGCAGCACGAAGGTCTCGCCGCAATCGCTGTCGACGCGGAAGACCACGTTCTCGGAGCGCGAGATCAACTCGAGCCGGGCGGCGCCCAGATCCCACTGCTCGAGTGCGCGCTCTGCCACGGCGCGGATGATGTCGTCGGGGTACTCGGGCACGCTAGTGGAATCCTCGAACCGTCTCTTCGAATGCCGCCAGGAATACATCGGCGTCGTAGAGGTGCACCTCCTCACCGCGCACGAGGTCTATGGGCTCGTCGCAGAAGAACTCTGCCCCGACGTCGAACACGCGCCCACGGCGCACCGCCAACTCTGCTGCGTTCACGACGCGACCTCCCAGCCGGACAACTCTAGCATCAGGTGAGAGAAGTCGGTCGCGCGCGGCATTGCCGAGGTCGGCAGAGTCCTTCTGGGGCATGGGTCTTTCCTCCTCTAATAGGGCAAGACTTCCCCATGTCGGGCGCAACGACTTGTTCGCTCCACATGGGCTTTCCTTGGCGGGGTCTCCCACGACACTCCATTTCAGCCGACGCCTCGACGTCGTGGTGTGGCCACTTTACGCGGTTGCGGCCTAACAGGCCACTGCAGCTGATATCAAGAAGATTGATCCAATCGATTCATGGTACAGTCCCGCGGCGTCCGCTCTCGCCAGCAGGCTAACAGTTGGCCTGTGTGGCGCAGCTGAGCGGCCATAGGTTAGGCCGCACCGCGAGGAATCGATTTGACAGCTCTGGTGACTGTTGGGCTTGTGGCTTTCGGCGTGTCCCTCCTCACGCTGTTCTCGGGCTTTGGCCTTGGCACGCTGTTGATGCCGGTATTCGCCCTCTTCTTCCCAATCGAGATCGCCGTGGCTTCGACTGCCGTGGTTCATGCCGCCAACAATGTCTTCAAGGTCGGTTTGCTTGCCGGCGGGGCGTCTCGCAAGGTCGTTCTTCGCTTCGGTATTCCGGCAATCGTCGCGTCCTTCTTCGGCGCGATCGCTCTCTCGTCGTTGTCCAGTCAACCGCCGCTTGCCTCCTGGTCCTTCATGGACCGCATCGCTCTGGTCACACCGGTCAAGCTCGT
>JALGZO010000068.1 GCA_025774865.1 bacterium
AAAGAACGGCGCTGAGCACGGGGACGATGATCAGGGGCCAGTGGGTTCGGCCAGAACGGCTTGCAGTCGCCCGGTCCATCTCGACCCTCCTTTGTCGTAGGCGGATGGACCCGAGGCTTTGGAGCCATGGGAGAGGAGATGGGCAGATCGCTGCCACGGCCACCGAGTCTCGGGGGAGGCTTCAAGGATCGTAGCGCCGGGGCCGAGGGCTGATACATGACCCTCGTCATGCGAAGACCTGAAGGATGTCAGACGAGCTGGCCGAATTCAAGGAGCCGCCCACCGAAAGGGCGCGTGCTCCTCGCGCCACGACGCCACGCCGCGGTCACCGGCTTACCGCTGGACAGCGGGTTGACGGAACTATCGGGCGAGGTGGCCACAGTCCACTAGCGACCGGTCATCCCCCGCGCGAGCCCGCCGATCCGAAAGTAGCCCGGCACGTTACCTGGACTCCGCCGCGCGGCACGGCTGTGCTATCGTTCGCGTCCCCTTCTCCCGAGCGGACCTTGATGAGATCCAGTCGAACCACGTGGCTCGCCCTCGGATCGGTCGCGTTGCTCGCCTCGTGTGGAACGCGCAACGGCAGCCGCGCCGTGTCCGACGAGGCCGCCGGCTCGAAACCCAGGTACATGATCACCGAGGCCGACACGACCGGATTCACCCAGGCCATCTTCGCGGGCGGGTGTTTCTGGTGTGAAGAGACCGCGTTCGAGGACGTGGAGGGAGTCGCGGCCGTGATCTCCGGCTACGTTGGAGGAGAGGAGATGGACCCGACGTACGAAGACGTGTCCCACGGGCGAACGGGTCACACCGAAGCGGTGCTCGTGACGTTCGATCCGGCAATCGTCTCGTACGAGAAGCTCCTCGAGATCTTCTGGGTCAACCACGATCCGACCACGAACGACCGGCAGTTCTGCGATCGCGGCCGGCAGTATCGCCCGGGGATCTTCTACCGGGACGAGGAGCAGCGACGTCTCGCGGAAGCCTCCGTCACGTGGGCGAAAGAGCGCGCCCGATTCGACGAGCCGATCCTCACCGAGATCACGAAAGCCACCCCGTTCTGGCCGGCCGAGAAATACCACCAGGACTTCTACAAGCAGAGCCCCGCGCGCTACCAGAGCTACCGGATCGGCTGCCGCCGCGATGCGCGCCTGAAGGAGCTGTGGGGCGACACGGCGTCGCCCCACTAGCGACCGGTCAGACCGCCTTCTGACGATGCCCCCAGGCCCCGCGCGGGCGGCCGCGACGGACCGAGGGCCACGCCGCTTGACCCCCTTCGGAAGCCCGTGATATTGATGACGATTCGCCTCAGTGCCGGAAAGTGGGCCCATAGCTCAGTGGTTAGAGCAGCCGGCTCATAACCGGTCGGTCCTTGGTTCGAGTCCAAGTGGGCCCACCCAGCCGACCCCGGTCGGAGGCGAGCGGACAAGGGCGATTAGCTCAGTTGGTCCAGAGCGCCCGCCTCACACGCGGGAGGTCACTGGTTCAAGTCCAGTATCGCCCACCATTTCGCGCGCCGCGCGAGCGAAGGAGCGTCCCAGCCCGAGTGCCTGATTCCGAACAACGAGATCCCTCGTCTTGGAATGGGACCGGCCGGGTGCATCCTTCGGGGGAGGCACCCGTTTTTCATCTCGAGGCGGTACCCGTCGGCCGCGGACCCGGAGTGAGGAGATTTCGTTGACGCCCGAAGAGATCGAAGCGCTGATCGCCCTGCAGGAGCTGGACCTGAAACTCCTGGAGTTCGAGAAGCACCAGGCGGCACAGCCGCGTCTGATCGAGGAGATCGAGGCTCCGCTCTCGCTGGTTCGCCAGGAAAAGGAGCGCGTCGAGGCCGAGCTGGCGCTCGCCCGGAACCAACATCGTCACTTCGAGACAGAGCTCGTTTCGAACAACGAACGCTTCAAGAAGATCCAAACGCAGCAGATGGGAATCCGCAACCAGATCGAGTTCGAGGCGTTCCAGAACGAAATGGAATCGCTCAAGGAGAGGGCGGATTCTCTGGAGGAGTCCGGGCTCAAATGGATCGAGAGGGAGGACGAGGCGAAAACCCGGCTTCCCGAGGTAGCGGAACGGCTCAAGGAAGCGGAGAAGCTCGCTGCGGAGAAGCGAAGCGAGCTCGATGCGAAGACGGCCGAGCTGAAGCGCATCCACGACGAAGCGTCCCAGCTCTGCGCCCCGCACATCGCGAGGATTCCGCCCACCGTTCTGGGCTACTACAAGAGGCTGCGCGGGGCGGGCAAGAAGCCGTTCGTCTCGATCGTGAAGCGCGGCGCGTGCAGCGGTTGCGGGTTCCGCCACCCCGCTCAGCGCCTGCAGGAGATTCGCCAGGGGCGCCGGATGGTGTCCTGCGAGCAGTGCGGCCGCATCCAGATCTGGCGCGAACAAGAGCAGGAGAAGGTCGGCTTCTAGCCGGCGAGCATGCCTCGCGTGGCCCGTCTCTCTCCCGCCGCCCAAAGAGTCCTGGAGGGTCTCCTCCGGGGTCGGAGCCTCGAAGAGCTCGCTCCGTCCGGTGATCCCGCGCGGGCCGAGGTGGAGGAGTACCTCACGTCGGGTCTCGGCGCCACGCGCCCCACTCGTGCGCTGCGCGTCCCCCGGGACCGCGCCGTCCTTTACTCTGACGGCGCATCCCGTGGCAACCCCGGACCCGCCGCCATCGGCATCCGGGTGCTGGACCCGAGTGGCGAGGAGCTGGTCGCCGAGGGCCATCGGATCGGGCAGGCGACGAACAACGTGGCGGAATACCGCGGCGCCATCGCCGCGCTCGAGAAGGCGCGTGAGCTGCGGTTGACCGAAATCGAGCTGCGGATGGATTCGGAGCTCGTGGTCAAGCAGATCAAGGGCGAGTATCGCGTGAAGGAGCCCACGCTCGCGGATCTCAAACGCGAAGTCGATCGGCTCCTCGCCGGGTTCCGGGCCTGGAGCGTCAGGCACATTCCGCGCGCCCAGAACGCGGATACGGATCAATTGGCCAACGAGGCGCTCGACGAGACCTGAGGGCAGGAACGCGTGTGGATCATGGCGCCGGAAACTGGTACTTAGAGGACACTGATGCTCAGAAAGGAAGACGGGGAGGTCCAGATGGTCGCGTCCCTTTCGAGGGACGAGGAAAGTCCGAGCTCCGACGGGCAGGGTGCTGGCTAACGGCCAGTCGCGGTAACGCGAAGGAAAGTGCCACAGAAAACAAACCGCCCGGGTTTCCCGGGTAAGGGTGAAACGGTGAGGTAAGAGCTCACCAGCGCCTTCGGTGACGAGGGCGGCTCGGCAAACCCCACCCGGAGCAAGACCGAATAGGAGAACAGAGGCGGCCCGCCTCGTTATGATTCTCGGGTAGGTCGCTCGAGGCCCGGAGCAATCCGGGCCCTAGAGAAATGACCATCACGGATCGAGAGATCCGAACAGAACTCGGCTTACGGACCTCCCCCAATCACCTTCCCCAGGGGGAGTCGAACACCTTGCTTCACAAGCACTGGATCGGGCCGCAGGAGATCGCCGAGGACGAGGACAAGGTCGCTCGCCTCGTGCGCGCCCTCGATTGCTCCCCTGTCGTGGCTAGAGTCCTCGTCGCCCGCGGCAAGACCGAGCCGGACGAGGTCGGCCGCTTTCTCAGCCCGAACCTGAACGACCTGGCCTCGCCCCGCGATTTTCTGGGGGCCGACCGGGCCCTCGAGCTCCTCCACGAGGCGCTCCAGAACGACCGCAAGATCGTGATCTTCGGCGACTTCGACGTGGACGGCGTCACCGGCACTTCGCTCACCTTCCGGACTTTGCGGTCGCTGGGTGCGAACGTGGAAGCGTTCCTTCCGAAGCGTCTCGTCCACGGCTATGGGCTGTCTCGAAAGGTCTTGCCGGACGTCCTGGCGCGGAAGCCAGATCTCGTCCTCACAGTGGACTGCGGGATTCGATCGGTCGACGAGGTGGCGGAGCTCTCGAAAGCCGGAGTGGACACGATCATCACGGATCACCACGAGCCCGGTCCCGAGCTTCCGGCCGCCCGGGCGACCCGGCTGTCCCTACCGCGACAAGCGGTTGGCCGGCTGCGGTGTCGTGTTTCAGCTCATGCGCGGTCTCGTCGAGACCCTCGAGCACGAGATCGACGTCGACCAGCACCTCGATCTCGTGGCGCTCGGGACCGTGGCCGACGTGGTTCCCCTCGACGGGGAAAACCGGATTCTCGTGGCGAGGGGACTCGAGGCGTTGAACCGTCGCGAGAAGACCGGGGTGATGGCGCTCGCACTCGTGGCCGGAATCGAGGGCCAGGTGGAGGCGTGGCAGCTCGCGTTCCTGCTGGGGCCGCGCATCAACGCGGCCGGCCGGCTCGGCGACGCCGCAGCCGCCGTGCGCCTCTTCACGACGGACGACACCGCGGAGGCGAACCGGATCGCGAAGCAGCTCGACGAGGAAAACGAGCGACGTCAGGAGATCAGTGCCCGCACGCTCGAGCAGGCCGTCGACGCGATCGAGCGGGGCACGGCGGGATCCGATCCCTCGGGAATCGTGCTCGCGTCGAACTCGTGGCATCCGGGAGTCATCGGAATCGCGGCGTCGAAGCTCGTCGAGAAGTACCATCGCCCGTCGGTCCTCGTCGCGATGGACGACGACACCGGGCGCGGCTCGGTACGATCGATCCCGGGCGTCGACGTCTGCGAAGTGCTCGACGGCTGTGAGGATCTCCTCGTCCAGTACGGAGGCCATGCGATGGCCGCGGGGCTCACGATCGAGCGGGGCCACCTGGCGGAATTTCGCGAGCGCTTCGACGCTCGCGTCGCAGAACGCCTCGACGAGGAGAACTCTCGACCCGCCGTCCGAATCGACGGGACGATTCAGCCGGAGGAGGTCGAGCTCGAGCTCGCCGGAAATCTCGACCGGCTGGCCCCGTTCGGCTACGGGAATCCGAGGCCGACGTTCGTCGTCCGCGGTGCAGAGATCTCCGGGAACCCCCGCGTCGTCGGGCGCGGTCAC
>JALGZO010000069.1 GCA_025774865.1 bacterium
GTGGGCCGGACCGTATCGCGCACTTCTTCGGATGCTCTCGTCCATCGCTGCGAGCGCCCCTTCGATGTCTCCGAGCTCCGACCTCACGCACGCGCCATGGTAGGGCCACCGGGGGTTGTCGGGCGCCAACAACGTTGCCTGCTCGTAGGCCTCGACGGCGGCCGCCGTGAAGCCGTTCGCGTCGTAGGCTTGAGCGAGCCGGCCGCGAGCCATCCCGTCGCTCGGGCTGGCTTCCACGTCGTGAACCCGCGCGAGGATCAGAGCGGCGACTTCCGGTTCGGCCCGGGTCAGGTCAGCGGTCGGCGGGGGACCGATCTCCGGTGCGGTGTCGCAGCCGGCGCCGAGGCCGGTCGAACTGAAGAAGGCGAAGATCGTGAGAACGGCGCGTCGCAGCCGGGCGGGTTCACGAGCCATCGTCCCATGATAGCGGCGGACGTCGGCTCCGCCAGAAACGTTGAGGGAAGCCGCCAGCTACGATACGACTTGAGCGGTGAGGACCTTGGCCGTGAGGGGAAGCGTGCGGGCACTCTGGTTGGAGGATCGGCGGATATCCTATCGCGAGGACGTGGCGGAGCCGGATCCGCCGGCCGGCGAGGTGGTCATCGACGTCACTTGCGCGGGCGTCTGCGCGACCGATCTCGAGCTCGTGCGGGGCTACTACTCCTACACGGGCGTGCTCGGCCACGAGTTCGTCGGCGTGGTGGCGCGGGGGCCGGCGGGACTCGTCGGGCGGCGTGTCGTGGGCGAGATCAACGCCGTCTGCCACGACTGTCCCGCGTGTCGGGCGGGCCGGTCCACCCACTGCGAGAACCGCACCGTGCTCGGTATCGTCGGCCGCGACGGCGCGTTCGCGGAGAAGCTCGCTCTCCCCGCGGAAAACCTTCATCCCGTGCCGGCCGACGTTCCCGACGAGGTCGCCGTCTTCACCGAGCCGCTGGCGGCCGCGCTCGAGATCCTGGAGCAGGTCGACATCCATGAAAGTGACCGCGTTCTCGTCCTCGGGGCCGGACGCCTCGGCCAGCTCGTCGCGCGCGTGCTTCATCGCGCGCGATGCGAGCTGGTCGTCGCCGGCGGTCACCCGGAGAAGCTCCGGCTCCTCGAGCGGGAACAGATCCGGACCATCGATCCGGAAGAGCTGACGCCAGCGTCCTTCGACGTGGTCATCGAATGCACCGGTCATCGCGACGGCTTCTCGACCGCGCGCCGGGCCGTTCGGCCCCGCGGCACTCTCGTCATGAAGAGCACGTACGCCGGCGAGCTGGCGCTCGATGCCTCCGCAATCGTCGTCGACGAGATCACGCTCGTCGGCTCCCGCTGCGGACCGTTCGGCCCGGCGCTTCGACTGCTCGCGGACGGTGCCATTGACCCGCGCCCGCTGATCGGCGCCCGGTTCCCGCTCCACGAGGGTGTGGCGGCGCTTCGGGCGGCGGAGCGCCCGGACGTGCTCAAGGTCCTTCTGGAGGTGGCGGCTCCCCGGTCACGCGGCGAGTGAACTGGAAGGCTATCGCGCGGGTGCGCTCGTGGGCAGGGGCAGGCTCTCGCCGAGGGCGAGCACCACGAGGTGCGAGCCCAGCTCGCGCTCCATCTCGTCGTGGTCGCGCGGGGTCTGGGCCGCGGCTCCGCGGAAGTAGCTGTACGACCCGAAGTGCATCGGGATGATCGTCGGGGCGCCGGTGGCGCGGGCGGCGCGGATGGAATCGTCGGAGTGGAGGTGCCCGTTGATGTTGAGAAGCGCGATGTCCGGTTGGTACGTTTGCCCGACCTGCTCGAACCCGTCGAAGAAGTTCGTGTCGCCGCTGTAGAACATCGTGACGGCGGGAGTCTCGATGACGTACCCGAGCGCGTCGCCATCCGTCGACGCTCTCATTCCCCACCGGCCGCCGGGATGTTTCGCGACGACCGCCGTGATCTTGCCGGCGGGGAGCGCGAACTCGTCACCGGGCTTCATGACTCGCACCTCGCGGTCGAGGTCTTCGAGATGTTCCGCGCTGGGGGCCGGGCAGAGGATGACGGTCTCTCGGGGGAAGGTCGCGAGGGTCTTCGGGTTGAGATGGTCGGGGTGGGCGTGTGAGATCAGCACGACGCGGGCGCCTCGATAGGCGGGGACCGGGGGGGCGGGAGCTTTGCGCATCCGGAAGAGCGTGGCGTCCACGAAGACCGGATCGGTGACGATCCCGAAACCGTCGAGGTCGATGTAGCTGCAGGCGTGACCCCAGAACGTGATCGCGTTCGGGGCCGGGTCCGGAAACACCTCGGCGTCGACGCGGGCCAGCGGCCGCGCGCACCCCTGAGCCGCGAGCGAAACGAGTGCCGCTCCGAGGAGCGCCGCGATCCTCATTCCGGGCCGGGAACTTCGAGAAGCCTCTCGAGCTCGCGCAGAGCTGTCTCCTGCGAGCCGCGGATTTTTCTCTTTCCGATGAACTTCGAGACCGACCCCAGTCCAGCCGTCCGCGAGTAGTTGATGTAGTGAAAGAGGAGCCCCTCGGGAACGGTCACGAAGGTCTTGAGGCTCTCCTTGAAGTAGACGGCCTGGAACTGGTCGGGATCCAGGTTGGATACGGTCTGGGAGTGCTGCGAAGAGAGCTCCGGGAGGTGGAGCTCCGTGACGAGACTGCACGAGTGCATGGGATCCACGAGGCCGCCGCCGACGCCGCGCGTCTCGACGCAATTGAGTCCTTCCCGGTCCTCGATACGCTCGATTCGTGACGACGCCTTCTTCCGGAAATCCGGACTCGTGTACTCGCGGAGCGCGTCGCGGGGCAGCATCACCGCGCCGGGGAGGAAGGCGAGCACCTCGATGCGTACGATGCTCTCCTCGAACTCCTCGCGCGTACGCTCGTCGAACCCGTCCGACGTACCCACGGCCACGCCGACCCCGGGGAAGGAGACGTCGATGAGCTCCCCGCCTTCGGGTAGCTCGCGCCGCAGCGCCGTCTTCGCGTCCAAGATCAGCCGTCGGCGGAGACCCTCCGCGGCCGCGTCGGCGTACTCGGGCTCGGCCGCAGTTCCCTCGCGCTCGTAACCCCGAATCTCGGTCGGAACGCGCGCATCGATCTCCAGTCCACGGAGCCACTCGTCGAGGGCCGCCAGCCGCTCGTCGCCGGGATCGACGAGCGGCTGGACCAGAAACAGTGCGGCGGCGAGGGGCGGGATCACCGCCGGCCGGAACGGGGCTCGTCGACCGAGAACGTGAAGAACAGTTTGAGCTCCGGGCTGCGTCGAGAGACATCTTCGAAGTCGGCGTAGTTGCGTTCCGCCAGATACAGGAGATACTCACCGGCCACGCTGATGTTCCCCCGCAGCGGCACGTCGACCCGCACGAGGTTGAAGTTCGTGTAGTGGTCCGCGTCGTTCCCGTTGACGGAGTGGACCCAGTAGCCGGCGTGCCCGAGCGTGAGGAAGTCGTAGCCCTTGTAGTCGAACTTGCCCGAGATGATGTAGCCGAGGCCGGGGCCGTAGTCGTAGTCGCGGCCGGAAACGTTGACGTAGTCGGAGCGGACGCCGCCGAGAATCATCCAGTTCGCATGGACTTCCGAGCGGGCGTTCACCGAGCCGAGCTTCCAACCCCGAGACAGGAGACTGGCTCCGAGCTGCTGGCCTCCGAACGTGTAGGCTTCGTTGTCGAGGTAGTCCATGCGCTGGGACAGGGCCAGCAGGTGCGTCGCGCCCCCCTTCTCGCCGAGGGTTCTGCGAGTGATCACGCCCGGGAACGAGATCCGGCTGATCCCGTGCGGCTTGTTGTTGAACGTGAGGTCGATTCCGAACCGGAACGCCTCGAACGGCGTCAACGATCCACCTTGAT
>JALGZO010000070.1 GCA_025774865.1 bacterium
TCAACGGCCTCGACAAGAGCGATTCGTACGTGTTCCAGGTGACGGCACTGGCCCCCGGCGGCCAGATCTCGTCGCCCGCCCTGACGGCGGCTCCTTTCCAGCCGACCGCCCAGTGGTTCGACGGCGGCCGGTTCTACCTCCTCATCATCGTGATCGTCTTCGGCGGCTCGGTCGTCTACTTCATCGAGAGGGCGAGCAGCGGCGTGGATCTGAAGGTGCGCAAGATCGCGGGCCTGGAAGCGGTGGACGAGGCGGTCGGCCGCGCGACGGAGATGGGGCGTCCGGTTCTCTACGTCCCCGGCATCCAGGACATGAACGAGATCCAGACGATCGCGAGCATGACGATTCTGGCGCGCGTCTCCCGGACGGCGGCCAACTACGAGGTGAAGGTCGAGGTACCGACGAGCCGGTCGCTCGTCATGACGACCGCTCGAGAGATCGTCGAGGCGGCGTTCATGGAGGCGGGGAAACCGGATGCCTACCAGCGGGACCTGATCTACTACGTCACGGACGAGCAGTTCGGCTTCGTGGCGTACCTCTCGGGTCTCATGGTGCGGGAGAAGCCGGCCGCCTGCTTCTACCTCGGAGCGTTCTTCGCGGAGTCCCTCATCCTCGCCGAGACCGGGAACTCCATCGGTGCGATCCAGGTGGCCGGCACCGCGATGCCGGCGCAGCTGCCGTTCTTCGTCGCGGCGTGCGACTACACGCTGATCGGCGAGGAGTTCTTCGCGGCGTCGGCCTACCTGTCCGGCTCGCCCGAGGAGCTCGGCAGCCTCAAGGGACAGGACGTGGGCAAGTTGATCGTGGGAATCGTGCTCGTGGCGGGCGTGGCGATGGCCACCCTCGCATCGGTCACGGGCTCCGAAGCGCTGCTGAACGCGGTCGATTACCTCAAAAGCGTCATTCTGACGTAAGGAGACGGCGGATTGAAGCGCACCATTCCGATCCTCATCGCGTCGACCGCCGGCTTCGTGCTGATCGTCGCGTACTTCATACCCCAGACCCAGAACTGGGGGGAGGTGGCGTCGATCTGGTTCGACGTTCTTGCCGCGGTCGCGTTCGTGCTCGGCGGCGGCAACCTCCTGAAGATCCACCTCGTGAAGGTGTCGACGCGCGTGAGCGGCTGGGGTTACTCGCTCATCATCGTGACCGCCTTTGCCGCGACGCTGGCCGTCGGGCTCCTGAAGCTGGGGATCAACCCGGCGGAGCTCTACCCGGACAAGGCCTGGTCGGGCAGTTACCGGGAGGTCGGCAAGCCGTTCTGGTGGCTGTACCAGTATGCGTTCGTGCCCCTCACCGCGACGATGTTCTCGCTGCTGGCCTTCTACGTCGCGTCGGCGGCGTTCCGGGCGTTCCGAGCGAGGAACGTGGAGGCGATGCTGTTGCTCGGGACGGCGTTCATCATCCTGCTGGGACGCACGTTCGCAGGAGTGTTCCTGACGGGATGGCTGCCAGAGCCTCTGTCGGGCTTGCGGATCGAGAACCTCACGGTCGACATCATGCGCGTGTTCAACACGGCCGGAAACCGGGCGATCATGATCGGCATCGCGCTCGGAACGGCCTCGGTCTCGCTCAAGATCCTGCTGGGTGTGGATCGTTCCTTTCTCGGATCGGGAAAGGAGTAAGCCATGTATGAGTTTCTGAAGAACATCCACCGGCGCTGGATCTTCCTCCTCATGTTCCTTTGCGTCGCCATTCCGATCCTCCTCGAGGCGCAGTTCCCGGAGAAGGCGACGGGGCTCGCGGAGGCGGTCTTCAACGAGATCGAGGCGTTGGAAGAGGGGGCGCCCGTTCTCCTGGCCTTCGACTTCGACCCCGCGAGCGAGGGGGAGCTCGGCCCGATGGCCACCGCCTTCGTGCGTCACTGCTGTGAGAAGAAGGTCAAGATGTACTTCATGGCGTTGTGGCCGGTCGGTCCGCAGATGATCGACGACAACATCCGGGACGTCATCGAGGCGGACTTTCCCGAGCTCCACTACGGCGAGGACTACGTGAACCTCGGGTTCAAGTCGGGGATGGAAGGGGTCATCAAGGTCGTCGTGACGGACCTCCGGCAGCTCTACACCACGGACTCCTTCGGAACGTCCGTCGACGAGATCCCGATGATGAAGGACGTCGAGAACGTCCAGCACATGGATCTCATCATCAACGTCTCCGCCGGGTACGCCGGCACGAAGGAGTGGGTCCAGTACGCGGTGACGCCCTTTCCGGACGAGATCCGGCTCGTGGCGGGGTGCACCGGCGTGCAGGCGCCGCTTCTCTACCCGTACATCCCGCAGCAGCTACCCGGTCTCCTCGGGGCCATCAAGGGAGCCGCGGAGTACGAGAAGCTCGTGATGGACAAGTACGGCGGTGACAATCCGCCCGGCCGATACCTCGAGGGCCAGCGCCGCATGGGCCCCCAGCTCGTGGCGCACCTCCTGATGATCACGTTGATCATCGTCGGCAACTGGGTCTACTTCACCGGTCAGAAGAGGGAGGCGACCCGATGAATCGCGAGAGACTTCTGTGGCTGGCGCTGCTCGTGGTGGGTGGACTCTGGCTCGTGATCCGCGCCGGCTTCACGGATCCGGGGATGGCGAAGTCGTACGTGGAAGTGACCCCGAGGGAGTTCGTTCAGGTCGACGTGCCGGCCGAGCTCGGAGGGGGGCCGGGGCAGACGGCGTGGATCGACGTCACCTCGGACGCTGCGACGGACTACGACCTGTCGACGATCGGCGCGGAGCGCCGCCTCTCGTGGGAGCGACAAGAGGAGGTCACGCCGCAGGAGTTCTACGAGGCCGAGGAAGCGAACCCGGGCCAGACGCGGGTGCGTCTCAGCCCGTCCAGGTCGATCGGTCTCTGGGTGGCGGCGTTCTTCACGCTGGCGATCTTCTCGTTCCTGTACCGCGACAATCCGTTCTACCGGGTCGCCGAGTCAATCGTGGTCGGCGTGTCGGCGGCCTACTGGATGGTGGTGGGCTGGTGGGACGTGATCGTGCCCAACCTGATCGGGAAGCTCTTCCCCGGAATGATCAAGAACTGGGCGATGCCCGGGCTGGAGGCGCACGCCGAGTGGCTCTATCTCGTGCCGCTCACGTTCGGCGTGATGCTGCTCTGGCGGCTGGCCCCGCAGGGGGGCTGGATCGCGCGCTGGCCGATGTCGTTCATCATCGGAGTCTTCTGTGGGCTGCGGCTCATCAGCTTCCTGCACGCGGACTTCCTCAGCCAGATCCGCAACAGCATCCAGTCGGTGTGGGTGGTGTCGGGCGCCGGGCAGTTCATGTTCTGGGACACGGTGCGGGCCCTGGTCCTCGTGATCGGGGTGCTGTGCTGCCTCGTCTACTTCTTCTTCTCGATCGAGCACAAGGGCATCGTGGGGAAGACGGCCCGGGCCGGCATCTGGGTCCTGATGGTGACCTTCGGGGCGGCCTTCGGCTACACGGTCATGGGCCGGATCGCGCTGCTCGCCATTCGTCTGGAGTTCCTCTTCGACGA
>JALGZO010000071.1 GCA_025774865.1 bacterium
GTATCGGCGTTGCAGGCCGACCCGGCGGCCGCGGCGGAGCTGGCCCAGAGCCTGTCGCCGTGGCCGCACAACGGGCGTCGTGAGCTGGAAGGCGTCAAAGACCGGCTCCGCGATTTCGTCGATACCGGGCAGCTAGGCGTCTTCGCGCACGGGTACTGGGGGCACCCGGCCATGAAACTGTCCCCGGAGATCAATCTGCTCGCGGCCGCTCACTACCTGCAGGCGATCGATTGGCAGCGCATACCGAACCAGGTCGTCGCTCTGCTCGGCGGCAAGACTCCACACATCCAGAACCTGGTCGTCGGTGGCGTGGCCAACGCCATCAATCTCGACAACCAGGCCACGTTGAACATGACGAAGCTCTACCAGGTGCGGAGCCTCCTGGAGCAGACGCTGTCGTTTGTGCGTGACGTCTACCTCACGGACGTGTGTGCGGTGGGCGCGATGTATCCCGAGTGGCTGGGCTACGGCGCCGGAGTGACGAACTACCTCGCGGTCCCCGACCTGCCGCTCGACTCGGCGGGGACCGAGTTCGATCTTCCGGGCGGAACGATCTTCGACGGGAATCTGGCGTCCGTGACGCCCATCACGAGTTTCCGTGACGAGTATTTCCGGGACAACGTGGCCGAGTCCATCGCCCATGCCTGGTACGAGGGCGACTGGACCCGCCATCCGTACGACGAGGAAACGGTCCCGCACCACACGACCTTCGACGAGAAGGGAAAGTACACCTGGGTGAAAGCGCCCAGGTTCTCGGGCCGGCCGATGCAGGTGGGTCCGCTCGCCCAGATGTTGATCGGGTACGCCACCGGTCACCAGCCGACTTGCAGATGGCTCGACCACGCGCTCGGCCTCGTTCGCAGCGTGAGCGGGGTAGACGTGCCACTGTCCGGGCTCCACTCGACGCTGGGGCGCCATCTGGCCCGCGCGGTCCGGTGCGCCGTGATCGCCGACCTGGCGCTGAAACACTGGGAACTCTTGGTGGCGAACATCGCCTCGGGAGACACCGAGATCTACGTCGAGCCCTCTTTCCCGGCCGGCGAGGTGCGCGGGTTCGGATTTCACGAGGCGCCGCGCGGGACGCTGTCGCACTGGATCGTCATTCGTGATGGCAAGATCGCGAACTACCAGGCCGTGGTGCCTTCGACGTGGAATGCGGGGCCGAGGGACGACAAAGGTGTGAGGGGTCCTTACGAGGCGTCGCTCGTGGGGAACCCGATCGCCGATCCGGAGCGACCGCTGGAAGCGTTGCGCACGATCCATTCGTTCGACCCTTGCCTCGCCTGCGCGATCCACACGCTCGATCCGCGGGGACAGGAGCTGGCTCGAGTGAAGGTGCTCTGAGCCGGCAGGAGGTACGAGTCCGCTGCGAGTCGCCGTCGTCGGTCTGGGCAACGTCCTCATGGGAGACGACGCGGTCGGGCCGTACGTCATCGCGCTTCTGAAGGCGAAGTACCACTTCGATTCATCCGTGTCCGTCTGCGACCTGGGTACTCCCGGTCTCGCGCTTCTCGAGGAGACGGTACGGGCCGATGCGCTGATCGTCGTCGACACGGTGCGGTCGGACGGCGAGGCGGGCGAGGTTCGCCATTTCCGCAAGATCGACCTCCGACGAATGGCCGCGGCTCCACGGCTGAACCCTCACGCTCCGGCCCTCGCCGACACCCTCGGTACGGCCGGGCTCGCCGGCCGGGGCCCTCAAGACGTCTTTCTGGTGGGGATCGTTCCGGCCCGAATTGAGCAGTGCCTGGGGCTGAGCGATCCGGTTACCCTGGCTTTGCCCCGAGTCGTGGCAGAGATCGTCGGCGAGCTGGAGCGCCTGGGGGTGCCACCGCGGCGGCGGGCAATTGCCGCGCGACCGGACATCTGGTGGGAAGTGGGAGTGGACGTAGAGCGCTCATGATGGCTCGAAAGCTCACCGTCGTCGCACTGATCTCCATGACGTTGGTGGCACTGGAGCTCGGCTGGACGCGGATCTTCTCCGCGGAGTTCTTCTACACGTTCGCTTTCCTGATTCTGTCGCTCGCCGTCATGGGCCTCGGGCTCGGGGCCCTGGCGCTGCGGCTGTTCCGCCCCTCCGGCCGGGATCCCGATCTCGCGGTCGTTCTCTCGATTACCGGTCTCCTCGCCCTGGTGGGGCCGCCGTCCGTCTTTCGGCTCGGCCTGGATTTCTCCATCCTGTTCAGCAGTGGGGCCATGCTCGGAAAGGTGGTTCTCGCTCTCGTGGCTCTCGGTGCCCCGTTCTTCTGCGGCGGTATCGCGCTCGCATCGTTATTCCGAACGAACCATCGCGAGATCCCCCGACTCTACATGGCGGACATGATGGGCGCCGGGGTGGGGGTGATCGTCGCGATCGCCTTCATGAATCGGATTGGCACCCCCGAGACCGTGTTCCTCGTCGCATTCCCGGTGATCCTGGCGGCCTTCCTCGCCGGCGACGGGTGGCGCCGTTCGCTGTCAATTCTGCCGCTCGCCGTCATGGCGTCTTTCTACGCGTCCGCCGAGACGCTTCTCGAGGCCGACCGCGAAGAGCGCGCACCCGTGGTCTACCGGCACTGGGACGCGATGGCCAAGCTCAAGGTGTACGACTTCGACGGTGTCTACCGGGGCATAAACATCGACAACGTCGCGAACTCGCCCGTGATCCCGTTCGACGGAGACTGGGAAGCGTTTCGAGCGGATACGTCGGGCGGTGGTTGGGACATCGACGTCGGGTACCTGATCGCGCAGTTCGATTCGTGTTCCTTCCTGTCTCTCGGGGCGGGAGGTGGCATGGACGTCATGCACGCTCTCGACAAGGGGGCCACGAGAATCCACGCCGTCGAGGTCAACCCGCAGATCAACCGGATGATGGTCTTCGGCGATCCTTCGGGATATGTGTCGCACGACTCGACGGTCGTCGACTCGACGGATCGGGTAATCACGCTGGCCGAGTTCTCGGGTCACATCTATCGCGATCCCCGCGTGACCGTCGTCACCGAAGACGCGCGCACGTTCGTTCGGCGTCACCGCAACGAGTTCGACGTGATCTTCTCGCTCAGCTCGAACACGTGGGCGGCGCTGGGATCGGGGTCGTTCGCGCTCGCCGAGAGCTACCTCTTCACCACGGAGGCCTTCCAGGACTACTGGAGGGCTCTCACGCCCGGCGGTTTTCTCTCGATGGAGCACCAGGTCTACATGCCGCGTCTCGTGACCGAGGTCATCGAGGCGCTCGAGGGGCTGGGCGTGGAGAGTCCTCGCTCGCATTTCGCCGTCTACGATCTACCCCAGTTGCGCCGCAACGTGCTTCTTCTCTCCAAGCGACCCCTGACCGACGAGCTGCGGTATCGGGCGTACGGAGAGCTCACGCCGGAGCGTGACGAGACGATCCATCTGCTCTACCCCGCACCGGACTCCCTTCGCGGCAACCTGATTCACCGCATTGTCACGGAAGGTCGGGACGCCGTCGCCGACTCGGCCGATGTCGACCTCTCGCCGTGCACCGACGATCGACCGTTCATCGCCCAGATGGGTCTGTGGCGGAATCTCCGGGGCGATCGGCTGGAAAAGATCAATCAGTACGCGGAGTTCCGCGGCTTTCCCATCTCGGGGCTGATCGTCGCGATCGTTCTCGGCGTCGCGCTGGTCGTCGGCCTGCCGCTGATGCTGGCTCCCTACCTGAGGACGGGCGACAGGCTCCGGGCCGGGCCGTGGATCTACTTCTTCCTGATCGGTGTCGCGTTCATGGTCGTCGAGGTCGTCCTGATCCAGCAGTACTCGCTCTTCATCGGCGCCTCCGTGTACAGCATCGCCACCGTCCTCCTGACGCTGCTGCTGGCATCGGGTCTCGGAAGTCGCTTCGCCGACAGGGTGGGAGGGGGCACGGCGGTGGTGGCCATCGCGGGCTGGCTGGTCCTGGACGCGCTTCTGTTCGGCCGGATTGCGAGCGGGCTGGCCGGATTGACCGTCGTGCCGAGGGCCCTTGCCGCCGGCGCTCTCGTCGCGCCGGTCGGCTTCTTCATGGGGATCCCGTTTCCGAAGGGGGCGCTGCGGGTCGGCGAGCTCGTCGACTGGGGCTTCGCCGTGACCGGGTCAGCATCCATCGTCGGTGGGGCGCTGGCCGTGCTCGTTGCGGTCAACTTCGGATTCACCGCGGCGCTCCTGAGCGCGGCGGTACTCTATCTCCTGGCGCAAGGAATCGCGTCCCGGGAATCAGCCTGGTAGCCGGCGACAGCAATTGGATGACAAGGCAAGAAGATGCAAGAGAAGAGCGTCGCCATTCGTCGTGGAGGTGCAAAACGGAACAACGCAATGATCTCCGTCATTGCAAAACCTGCGATTCGTCAGTCGGCGCGTGCCGCGATGCACTTGTTGCGGCCTTGGCGGTCATGAAACATCGCTTGCGGGGCTTTCCGAAGCGGCGTGGATTCGTATGTTGCCCGGAGAAGTGCGGAGGGAGACGTGGACATGACGACCTCAAATGGAGCGCGAAGTCGTTGGAGCGTGATCGTCGGCGCCCTGACCGTGCAGGTCATTCTCGGGACCGTGTACGCGTTCAGCGTATTCGTCAGGCCGCTCGAGCAGGAATTCGGCTGGGATCGGACGACGACGCAGTGGGCGTTTTCTTTCGCGCTCGCCACCTTCGCGATCGTCATGATTCCGGCCGGACGCCTTCAGGATCGCATTGGACCGCGCAAGGTCGCGACGATGGGGGGGATCCTGCTCGGCCTTTCCTTTCTGCTCGGCGCGGTGCTGGTGGCGGAAAGCCGACCGTGGGCCTTGTATCTGACCTACGGGATCATCGGCGGGGCGGGGATCGGTTTCGGCTACGTGTGCCCGATCGCCGCGGCGGTGAAGTGGTATCCCGACAAGAAGGGTCTGGTTTCCGGTCTGGCCGTGGCCGGTTTCGGCGCCGGAGCCCTCTTCTTCGCCGGTCCGGCCTCGACGCTCCTGCTGCCGCCGACCGAGAGTGGGCAGGCGATGGGCCTGTCACAGATCCTGCTGGTCGGGCTCGGAATCTCCCAGGGGAGCGGCTTCGGTATCGGTTGGAAGGCCTTCTTCGTGCTCCACGGCATCGTCTGCGCCGGCGGGGTCATGTTGGGTGCGACCCTTCTTCGCAATCCGCCGGCGGGATGGCAACCGCCCGGTTGGGAGCCGAAGCCGGCGTCGGTGACCGGCACCGTGGACATGAACTACAAGCAGATGCTGAACACCCCGCTGGCGTGCATGCTCTGGCTCACGTTCATCTTCGGCGCGACGTCGGGCTTGATGGCGATCGGGCAGTGGAAGCCGATGATGAGCTCGCTGCTGAACGGGCAGACGTTCGCGCCCGACTGGCTCGGAGGATTTGGTCGCTTCGTCGAGCCCGTCGGAATCCTGGCGATCTTCAACGCGGTGGGCCGCATCTTCTGGGGCAAAATCAGCGACATCCTGGATCGCCCGCGCGCGATGATGATGATGTACCTCGCGCAAGGCATGGCGTTCATGCTGCTGATCAGTGTCGAGTCGACACTCGCCGTCTTCGTGGCCTCGGCCTGGGTCGGTCTGAACTTCGGCGGCACCTTCGCGCTGTTCCCGTCGGCGACGTCGGACTATTTCGGCACGAAGAACTTCGGGATGAACTACGGGTGGATCTTCACCGCTTACGGTGTGGCCGGAATCCTCGGGCCGGTCGTCGGCGGTGTGTTGTTCGACGTCACTAATCAGTTCGTCCTGGCGTTCGTCTTCGCTGGAATCCTCTGCTTCGTGGCGGCGGGATGCGCGGTCGTGGTCTGGGGGCTGGCTCGCGGCCAGGCGGCCTCGCTGGGAATGTCCGCGGCCGAAGACGCGACACTCATGGAGAAGACCGGCGATGGCGATGGCGCCCCCAGCGTCGCCGAATCGTACCGCTCACGTGCGATGTAGGGCCAAGCGACCGTCGAGCGCCTGACCGAGCCGGCGGATCCCTTCGAGAAGCTCGCCCTCTTCGTGCCGCGTGAGATCGAGCAGGACGAAGCGGTCGGCCGCCGGCGTTGCCCCGCAATCGCGGCCCGACCGCACGAGGACCCCGTGCTCCTGGGCGGCCTCCTGGAGACTCGCGCCGGAAACGCCCGCCGGGAGATCGAGCCGCACCGCGTCGGATCCCGCCGAGAACTCGTGACCGGCGAGCGCTGGCAGACGGCGGTTCAACGACCGCCCGATCGCCGCCTCGAGGAGCTGTCGCTGCTCCCGGATCCTCCGCTGCTCGCGGACCCGGCTCGGCGCGTCGAGCGCGGCGGCGAGCGCCCGCTGCGCGAGGCGGTCGAGCGGCTTCGCCGAGGATTTCGCGTCGACCCGGAAACGGTCGAGCGCCTTCGACGTTCCCCCCACCACGCACGCGGCGAATCCGGCGCCCGCTTCGTCCGAAAGGTCGCACATCGGGAGCACGCGGCCGGCCGGATCCAGCACGGTCAGCGGTGGCGGCACGGGGGGCCCCGAGAGCCAATCGGTGTGGGTGACGTCCTCGACCACGGGGATTCCCTTCCGTTTGGCCAGGTCCAGGAGCGCACGCCGACGCGTCAGCCCCGGCGGCCGCCCCGGCAGCCGCGACGCGCCGGTCGCGACCACGAGAAGTCGCGGCGCCCGCCGGCCGGCGGCGAGCAAGCGGGACTCCTCGGCCGGAAGGACCACGATCCGGGCCCGGCGCGTCCGTAGCGGGAGCACGAGGTCCGGGTCGAGCAGCGAATCGGCGAGAACGAGACCCCGGGGCGGGACGAACATCCGGAGAATCTTCGCCATTGCGTCCGCCCGGCTCGGGAGCACCGCGACGTCGTCGGCGCTGCGGAGGACGCCGCAGCGCGCCAGGTGACGGCTGGCCGCCGCCCGGAGCGCGCTCTCGCCGAGAGGCGGCGGCGATGAGAAGAGCGGACCCCGGCCCATGGTCAGCGCATCGCGGTGGAACGAGCGAAGTTGGCTCGACGAAAGGTTCGGGAGCCGGCCGCCGATGCCGGCGAGATCGTAGACTCCGTCGCCCGCCTCGATGGCGCGCAGCCACGCCCGGGCGGGCAGGGGGTCGCGCCCGCGGGGTTCCCGGAACGGGAGGTGTTGTTCCGTCGTCTCGGGGATGTTCCTGCGGACCACCGCGGCCCGTCCGGGCCGCACGTTCACGAGTTTCCGGGCCTTGAGCTCGTCGTACGCGGCCTCCACGGTGTTCTTGCTCACGCCGAGCGTCTGCGCGAGCTTGCGCGTGGCCGGAAGTCGGGCCGCGGGGCCGAGATGCCCGTGCCGGATGAGCTCCTCGAGGTAGGTCGAGATCTGCCGCGGCAAGGTCGTCGGCGAGTCGTGATCGAGCGGGATGAACATGGTCGGCCCATTGAACCGCGCCACGCGGTTCGAAGCAAGAGGGGCGTCGAGGAAACACGAAACTCATGGCAAGACTTGGGTTTTCCGATACTGAGAAGTGAAATCCGGCATTCCCTCGGGAAGCAGAGCCGTGGTAACCATCCTACGGGGACGGCGGGTGCGCCCGACCGGGGATTCCTTCGAACGAAGGGGAGAGCGAACGCATGACGGAACACTCCGAGCTGCTCGATCAGCTAGACACCAACCACTCGAAGCTGAGCCTCGATCAAATCCGGTCCGAGTGCCAGACGCACGACGTTCGCTACCTCCAGTTGCAGTTCGTCGACATTCTCGGGATCTCGAAGTGCGTTGAGCTTCCCGCGTCCCAGATGGAGAAGGCGTACAACAACGAGGTCATGTTCGACGGGTCGTCCATCGACGGCTTCGCTCGCATCAACGAGAGCGACATGGCTCTGTACCCGGACTGGAGCACGCGCTATTACGAGCCGTCGCCGGACGGGGCCGGAGGCGGAGTGCTCCACGTGATCTCCGACGTATGGACGGACAAGCACGGAGCGGACGGGGCCGTTCCATACCACGGCGATCCGCGCTGGAACCTGAAGACGTATCTCGCGAAGGTGCGCCAAGAGCTCGGCTGGGAGTTTCAGACCGGATGTGAGGCCGAGTTCTTCCTCTTCGATGCGGCAGCGCTGCAGGACGGCGCGCTCGTGACGCAGGACGACGGCGGCTACTTCGACGTGGATCCCGTGGACCGCGGCGTCAGCGTGCGCCGGGAGATCGTGAAACAACTCGAGGTAATGGGCTTCGAGGTCGAGGCCTTGCACCACGAAGTGGCGGCCGGGCAGCACGAGATCGACTTCCGCTACGGCGAGGCGCTCCAGACCGCGGACAATCTCCAGAAGTTCAAGTCCTCGATCAAGTCGATCGCGCGGGACTACGGTCTGCAAGCCACGTTCATGCCGAAGCCGAAGGCGGGCATCAACGGTAGTGGGATGCACACGCACGGCTCCGTCTGGAAGGACGGCGCGAACGTATTCCGCGACGACTCATCGGAAACGTACGGTCTTTCGAAGACGGCGCTCCACTTCATCGCGGGCATCATCGAGCACGCGGGCGCGATCACGGCGTTCGCGAACCCGTTGATCAACAGCTACAAGCGCTTGATTCCCGGCTTCGAAGCGCCGACCGTGGTCGCGTACAGCCTCGCGAACCGGAGCCCGATGATCCGGTTGCCGAAGGCCACCGGAAACTCGAAGCGCATCGAGATCCGCTCGCCGGATCCGACCGCGAACCCGTACCTGCTCTTCACGGCGATACTGGCGGCGGGAGTGGACGGCGTGAAGCGAGAGCTCACGGCGCCCGAACCGGTTTCTGTGAACGTCTATCTCGAGTCGGCGGAATGGCGGCGCGAGCGGAACCTGCACGAGCTTCCGGCGTCGCTCGGTGAGGCCATCGATGCGCTCGAGGCCGACGAGTACATCAGGAATTGTTTCTCCGATCACATCATTCAGCACTACATCGATTCCAAGCGGGCCGAGATCGTGGAGTACCAGCAGCAGGTCCACGACTGGGAGCTCCAGCAGTACCTCGTGAAGTACTGATCGGACTGCCGCGTGCGGGAATCCGAGGGGCGCCTCCTGATGGGGGCGCCCTTCTTCTTTGTCTCACCCTACGAAGCCGGACCCCACTCGCAGTGGGGTCCGGACTCGACCCCCCGGCGCCGACCCGGTATGCTGCCGCGGGGCGCCCTCCCGGCGCGAAGTTTCAAACCCCAGCCGATCGAGGTTCTGAATGACGAATGCGTTGTTTCGGACCGGGACACCGGACAACGAGCCGGTTCTGTCCTACGCTCCCGGCACCAGCGAACGCCGCGATCTGAAAGAGGCGATCGGGCGGATCGGGTCCCGCACGATCGAAATCCCTCTCGTGATCGGCGGCAAGAAGGTCAAGACGGGGCGCACGGGCGACTGCCGCTGTCCCCACGATCACCGGCACCTGCTCGGCCGCTACCACAAGGCCGGGGGCAAGGAGGCCGATCAGGCGATCGAAGCGGCCGCCAGGGCCTGGCCGGAGTGGTCGCGGATGGACTGGGCCGACCGGGCGTCGATCTTTCTGAAGGCGGCGGAGCTCCTCGCGGGTCCTCATCGCCAGGCCGTGAACGCCGCGACGATGCTCGGTCAGTCCAAAACCTGTCACCAGGCCGAAATCGACTCCGCGTGCGAGCTCATCGACTTCTGGCGCTTCAACGTCCACTACCTGCAGCGGATCTACGCGGACCAACCCGAAAGCGGTCCCGGCATGTGGAACCGCGTCGAGTACCGGCCGCTCGAGGGCTTCGTCTTCGCGATCACGCCGTTCAACTTCACGTCGATCGCCGGCAATCTGCCGACCGCGCCCGCCCTCATGGGCAACACGGTCCTCTGGAAGCCGGCGTCGTCGGCCGTGTACTCCGCGCACTTCCTGATGGAGGTGCTGCACGAGGCGGGATTACCGCCGGGCGTCATCAACTTCGTACCGGGATCGGGCGGACAGATCGGTGATCCCGTCATGGCGAGCGGTGCGCTCGCGGGGATCCACTTCACCGGATCTACCGAAGTGTTCCAGGGCGTCTGGTCCACGATCGGGCAGAACATCACGAGGTACGCGAACTATCCCCGGATCGTCGGCGAGACCGGGGGCAAGGACTTCGTCTTCGCGCACGCCAGCGCCGAGCCCGAGTCGCTCGCGACGGCCCTCGTCCGCGGTGCGTTCGAGTACCAGGGTCAGAAATGCAGCGCCGCTTCCCGGGCCTACATCCCGAAGAGTCTGTGGAAGCGGGTACGGGACGAGATGCTGGCCCAGGTGGGCGAGATCGAGATGGGCGATCCCACCGACTTCCGGAACTTCGTCGGAGCGGTCATTGACCAGGCGGCGTACCAGTCGATCGAGAAGTACATCAAGTACGCGAAGCGCTCCCCGGAGGCGAAGATCCTCGCGGGAGGCAGGTGCGACCCGTCCCGCGGGTGGTTCATCGAGCCCACGGTCGTGCAAACGACGAACCCCGAGTTCAAACTGATGAAGGAAGAGATCTTCGGGCCGGTCCTGACGATCTACGTCTATCCCGACGGTCAGCTCGACAAGACCCTGGCCTCCTGCGATACGGCGTCGCCGTACGCGCTGACCGGTGCCATCTTCGCCCGGGACCGCCAGGCCGCCGTCAAGATGGCGGATCGGTTGCGACATACCGCCGGGAACTTCTATATCAACGACAAGCCGACGGGAGCGGTCGTCGGGCAGCAGCCGTTCGGCGGGAGCCGGGCCTCGGGCACGAACGACAAGGCCGGCAGCGCGCAGAACCTGCAGCGGTGGGTGACCCCGCGCACCATCAAGGAGCTCTTCGTGCCGCCGAAGCACTTCGCGTATCCGTTCCTGGCCGGCGACGAGGAGTAGGCGCCCCCGTGACGGAGACGGACACCCTCATCCCCGAGATCGACGGGAACATCTTCCAGCTAGCGGAGATCCAGCAAAGGGCGCAGTCCGTGCTGGGCGACCTCTCGGAGGATCAACTCAACTGGAAACCCGCGCCCGCTCGTTGGTCGGTGGGGGAGTGCGTGCTGCACATGCTCGAGACGAACGTCGGCTATTCGCGCGCGATCGAGGAGAAGATGGGTGAGGCCCGCGCGAAGGGGAAGCTCTCGACGGGGCCCTTTCGCTACGGCTGGTTCAGCCGCTGGTTCGTCGGGCTCGTAGAGCCTCCGGTGAAGAGGCGGCTCCCGGCGCCGAAGACGTTCGTGCCGCCGCCGCGTCCGGCGAAGACGGGCGACGTCCAGAGGTTCGTCGAGAGCGTCGATCGGATCGCCGAGATGAATCGCGCGGCGAACGGGCTGGATCTCAGGGTGAAGATCGCGTCTCCGGCGACCAAACTGGTCCGCCTCGAGCTCGGGATGGCCTTGAAGCTCCTGGGAGCGCACACCCTCCGCCATCTGCTCCAGGCCGAAGCTGTCACGAAAGAGGCCGGGTTCCCCGGCCCGACTCAACCGGGAGAACGACCGTGACCCAGTCGACCGACGTGTTCCGTACGATGACTGACGAAGAGTGCGAAGCGGTGGTCGGAGAGATGCGCGACGAGGTGAAGCCGCTGTACAAGCAGATCGAGCGCACGGCGGCGGAAACCCTTCGGCTACGTTCCGTGTTTCTCGGAAAGCAGCCGTTTCCGAAACGGTGCCAGATGATCCGCAAAGCGATGGCGCTCAAGGTGAATGCCGAGGCGGCCGCCGAAGTGCTCGCCGCGTTCTTCATGGAACGATACTCGGAGGACGTGACCGAGCTTCTGGATTCCTTCGGCGTGGAGCACGAGGACGGAGTGTTGAAGGGCCCGTCCCCGGAGGAGCCGACCCCCAAGGTGCTGAAAGAGACCGTCGAGAAGTTTCCGAAAGGCGGGAACGCTCTCATCCGGGGCGTGCTGCTGAGGGCATTCGCGGCGCAAGCGGCAGTGGACTGGCCGCGACTGGACGAGATCGTCTATCCCGACGTGACCGCGGCCACAAAGTGAGGAAGAGAAATGAGTGAGACCACGACGAGCATGAACACGGACTTCCTGACGCGGCTGGGTGTGCAAGGGACGTCCCTCGGAGCTTGCTGGGGGGAGTGGGTCGAGACGTCCGAGGGGCGCGAGCTCGTGAGCGTCAGCCCGACCGACGAATCGGAGATCGGCCGCGTCAAGATGGCATCCAAGGACGATTACGGGCACGTCATGACGAAGGCTCGTGAAGCCTTCGAGACGTGGCGGATGGTGCCCGCGCCGCAGCGGGGAGAGGTCGTCCGGCTGCTCGCCCACGAGTTCCGCCGGCACAAGGAAGATCTGGGAGCTCTGATCGCCTGGGAAATGGGGAAGATCCGGTCCGAGGGCGAAGGGGAGGTGCAGGAGATCATCGACATCGCCGACTTCGCGGTCGGACTGTCGCGACAGCTCTACGGTCTCACGATGCACTCCGAGCGGCCGGGTCACCGCATGTACGAGCAATGGCATCCGCTCGGAGTCGTCGGCGTCATCACCGCGTTCAACTTCCCGGGTGCAGTCTGGGCGTGGAATGCGATGATTGCGGCGGTGTGCGGCGACGTGATCCTCTGGAAGCCGTCGAGCAAGACACCGCTCACCGCGGTCGCCATCCAGAACATCTGCAACCGCGTCATGAAGGAAGCGGGCTGCCCCGGCGTCTTCAACCTCGTGATCGGCGCCGGGCGCGAGGTCGGCGAGACGCTCATCAACGATCGGCGGATCCCACTGGTCTCCGCCACCGGCAGCTGCCACATGGGGCGCCGTATCGGTGAGATCGTCGCGAAGCGCCTCGGCCGGTCGCTCTTGGAGCTCGGCGGCAACAACGCGATCATCGTGACGGAGGACGCGGATCTCGACATGGCGTTGAGTGGAATCGTCTTCGGGGCCGTCGGCACGGCGGGCCAGCGCTGCACCTCGACTCGAAGGATCTTCCTGCATCGGTCGATCGCGGCGTCCTTCACGGATCGTTTGAAGAAGGCCTACGCTTCGATCTCCATCGGAAACCCGCTGGACGACTCCGTCCTCATGGGTCCTCTGGTGGACGAAGGAGCGGTGAAGGACTACGAGGACGCGCTGGAGACGATCCGGACTCAGGGCGGGGAGATCCTGTATGGCGGCAAGCGCGTCGAGGGTCCGGGTTTCTTCGTCGAGCCGACCCTGGTGAAAGCTGACCCGGACATGCCGATCACGAAGGACGAGACCTTCGCTCCCATCCTCTACATCTTCGAGTTCGACGATGTCGATGAAGCGATCCGAATGCAGAACGACGTGGATCAGGGGCTGTCGAGCGCCATCTTCACTCGCGACCTCTTGGCCGCCGAGACGTTTCTCTCGCACCGCGGCTCCGACTGCGGCATCGCGAACGTCAACATCGGAACGTCGGGGGCCGAGATCGGTGGCGCCTTCGGAGGCGAGAAGGACACCGGCGGCGGGCGCGAAGCGGGCTCGGATTCCTGGAAGATCTACATGCGCCGGCAGACCTGCACGATCAACTGGACGAAGGAAGTGCAGCTCGCCCAGGGGGTGGAGTTCGACGTCTCGTAGGGGGGGGTGGCCCGAGGTGACGAGGCGGGGCCGGGGAGTCCCTCGCTCCGCTATACGCTCCTCGCCGAACATCCAAGCCTCTAGACGTGGCTGCGGTGCGCCACGCGGCGCGAGGAACACCCCGACCCCGCCTCGCCACCTCGGGATTCGAGAGGCAAGGGGCACCCGGACACGCGCGTCACAAGCGTCGCCCTCGCGCGCGGGCTTCCGCGCGCAAGTCTCGTCTTCGTAGCTCACTCCGGTTGACGCCGCTGCGGGCGTACTGCGGTTGACACCGCTGCGGGCGTACTGCAGTTGACGCCGCTGCGGGCGTACTCCGATTGACACCGCTGCGGGCGTGCTGCAGTTGACACCGGCTACGGGCGTACCCCGGTTGACACCGCTGCGGGCGTACTGCAGTTGACACGGCCCCGAAGGTCACGGCGTAGCTGGCTCGTCGCACGCCCGGCTCACGCCGAGAGGAGGTCGGCCCGGGGTGTTCCTCGAGCCGCGTGGCGCACCGCAGCCACCCATGTGAGGCCTGGATGCTTGGCGAGGAGCGCATAGCGGAGCGAGGGATACCCCGGGTCGACCTCCCCCAGAACGCGCGTCGCGCTATCTCTCCGTGCCGACGCCTGTGAGGCCTGGATATTCGGCGAGGAGCGCATGGCGGAGCGAGGGACACCCCGGGTCGACCTCCCCCA
>JALGZO010000072.1 GCA_025774865.1 bacterium
GCGGAACCTTCGCTGTCCCGGCAGACGGGTGTGTTGCTGCCGTACCTGATCGTGGGCGGTGGCGGGTTGCTGGCCATGGTCCTGGACTCCACGATCCGCACCGTGGGGACGGGTCGCCTTTACGCGCTGACGGTCGCGGTGCTCGCGGCCGCCGGCATCGCGCAGCTCTTCCCGGCCGTGACCAGCGACGCCCCGACCCTTCTCGGCGGCATGCTCTGTCACGATTCTTACGCGCACTTCTTCAACTACCTGTTCCTCGGCATTGCGCTCCTGACCGTGACGTTTGCCGCGAGTCCGAACGGCGCGGGCGGCCGGAGTCGGGGGGATCTCTACCCGCTGCTGCTTTTCGCGGTGCTGGGCATGATGGTGCTGGCGGCCGCGAACGATCTTCTGACGCTCTTTCTCGGGCTGGAGACCATGAGTCTGGCGGTGTACGTCCTCGTGGGAGGGCGGAAGGGATCGATGAGCAGCAGCGAGGCCGGCTTCAAGTACCTGCTGCTGGGCGGCTTCGCATCCGCGTTCCTCCTCTTCGGTATGGCTCTGGTCTTCGGCTTCGCGGGCACGACCTCGCTGACGGGGATTCAGGAAGCGTTGGGTCGCCCCGGTGCCGACTCGTTGCTGCTGGCGATCGGCTCCGGACTGATGCTGGTGGGATTCGGCTTCAAGATCGCCATGGTCCCGTTTCACATGTGGACGCCCGACGTGTACGACGGAGCGCCCTCTCACGTGACGGGGTTCATGGCCACCGCGGTCAAGGCGGCGGCGTTCGCCGCGCTGATCCGCTTCACGCTGCTCCTCCTGCCGGCGCTCTCCACCATTTGGTTCCCTCTGCTTGCCGTGCTGGCCGTTCTGACGATGACCGCAGCGAACCTGGTCGCGCTGACCCAGAGCAACATCAAGCGCATGCTGGCGTACTCGAGCATCGCGCACGCGGGATACCTGTTGCTGGGACTGTTGGCGCTGTTCGCCGGGGAGAGGAGCGGAGCGGTAGGGCGTGGGGCGGAAGTGATCTCGGCCGCCGGGAGCGGGGTGCTCTTCTACCTCGTGGGTTACACGCTGATGAACCTGGCTGCGTTCGGCATCGTGAGCTTTCTCGGTCCGCGCCCGGACAGCGACGCGGACCTCATCCAAGGGTACGCCGGCCTGGCCCGTCGGCAGCCCCTGGTGGCCGCGGCTCTCGCGATCTCGCTGTTCTCGCTGGCTGGCATCCCGCCCACCGTCGGCTTCATGGCGAAATTCTACGTATTCGACGCGGTCGTCCGGGCGGGGCTCGTGCCACTGGCCGTCTGGGGCGTCGTGAACTCCCTGCTCTCCGTCTACTACTACCTGCGCGTCGTCGTCGTCATGTACATGACGCCCGCCGAGGAAGGCGCCTACGACGGGAGGAACTGGGGATCGGCTTTCGCCGTGTCCGTTCTCGCGTTCCTGACCCTCGTGCTCGGCGTCCTGCCGGGGGGCCTCCTCCGCTTCGCCGCGGCGGCTTTTCGGTCGACGGCCTTCTGAACACCTCCAGGAAACCTGTCGAAGATCAGTCTATCGGATGACGGAGGTCATCCCGCTCGCCCGTGGATCCTAGGAAGATCCCCCTGAGGGGGGCCTCCATGTCGACTGCACGTACAGGTCACTTCGCAGCCATTCCGCTTTCGCTCGTTGTTCTCGCATTCTCGCCGCCAGCCACCGCCGACCTCGTGCTGGGGCCGGAAGGGCGGGTCCAAGCCGGCGGACTCGACATCGACGTCCCGGGCTACTCCGTTCCGTCCTTCGTCGTGTGGGACGGTGACGCCCTGCGCGACCTGATCGTCGGGGAAGGTGGTGGCGGCTACCCCGAAGGCAAGGTGCGGGTCTACCCGAACGTCGGCACCGCCGCCGCTCCCGAGTTCTCGGGCTACTCCTACGTCCAGTCGGTGGGGTCCGACCTGATCCTGCCCGGCAGCGGGTGAATGGGCGTCTTCCCCCGAGTGGTCTACTGGGACGAAGACGGACGCAAGGACTTGCTCGTCGGAAGAGCCGACGGTCGGGTGATGATCTTCCTGAACGTCGGGACGGACGCGGATCCTCACTTTGACGGGGGCACTTTCCTTCAGGTGGGGCCGCCGGAATCCAAGTCGGACATCCAGGTGGGGGGGCGCGCCACGCCGACATCGGTCGACTGGAACAACGATGGCAGGAAGGACCTCCTGGTCGGCGCGATTGCCGGCAAGTTGTATCTCTTCCTGAACGAGGGAACGAACACCGCGCCGGACTTCCGCACGGGGCAGTTCGTCCAGGAGGGCGCAGCCGATCTCGTCGTCCCCACCGCCCGATCCAGCCCCGACGTCGTCGATGTGACCCACGACGGCAAGAAGGACATCCTGACCGGGAATACGGAGGGACAACTGCTCCTCTACGAGAACACGGGTAGCGACGAAGCCCCGAGCTTCTCCGGCTACGTCTACGTGCAAACCGATGGAGTCCCCGTCGACTTGCCCGGCTCGCCCCGGTCCCGGCCCTTCGTGACCCAGTGGACGGATGATGGCGTTCCGGACGTCTTGATCGGGGCGTCGGACGGGATCGTTCGCGTGTATCAGGGCAGCGACGTACTCACCGGTCTGGACTCGTTCTCGCCGGTCGCGGCGACGCGCCTGTTGACCGCATATCCCAATCCATTCCGGCCGAGCACGACCGTGCCGTTCGTGCTGGGGAGCCGCTCGCGCGTTCGCGTGCTCGTATACGACGTGACGGGGCGACGCGTCGCGATACTCACCGATCGGATCTTCGGTCCGGGAACGCACGAGACGTTCTGGAACGGGAAGGACGAAGACGGGCGCCCCGCCCCCGCGGGGACCTACTTCGTACGGATGGAAGCCGGAGAAACGGTGGCGAGCCACAAGCTCGTCCGGTTGCGCTGATCCGAGTATGATCGGGAGCGGCGGTTCCGGGCGGGGCCGCTGGATCTCGAGGGCGCACCTTGCACGAGTTACCGATCACCCAGAGTCTGCTCGACATCGTTCTCGACCACGCTTCCCGGGTAGGAGCCAGTCGGGTCACCGACGTCCATTTGGTGGTCGGAGACCTCGCCGGCGTCTCCAGTGACTGTGTCGAGTTTTACTGGGAGATCGTCAGCCGGGAAACTCCCGCCGAAGGGGCACGCCTTCACTTTCGCCGAGTCCCGCTGCAGTTCGAGTGCCGGGAGTGCGGTGTCGTCTTCGAGCGGAGCAGCGAGGGTTTCGAATGTCCGTCGTGCGGCGCGGAGCAAGTGCACGTCGTTTCGGGTGACGACTGTCGCCTGGAGGCCATCGACGTGTAGCCGGTCTCGAGAGAGTTCAACTCCCCGAAGGAGGTCGCGATCATGCCCGAGCGCGTTCAGGTGGTCGAAGAGATCACCAAAGCCAACGACCTCATCGCGGGCACGAATCGTGCCCGGCTCGACGAGACCGGCGTCTTCGCGCTGAACATCCTGGCCTCCCCGGGGGCCGGAAAGACTTCGCTGATC
>JALGZO010000073.1 GCA_025774865.1 bacterium
GAGGTTCGGGAGCTTCCCCTGTGCGAGGAGGGGATCGATCATCGACCACGTTGCGCCGTCGATGCCGATCAGAAACACGCGCTCCGACGGGCCGGGCTCGGGAGCGCCGCAGGCCCCGAGGCTCGCGGCGACGAGTGGAAGCGCATAGCGGGATCGGTACTTCATGCCGGAGCAATCTCCTCTGACGAGCCGCCCCTCGGCCTTTTCCCGCGCGCGAGAGCGAGCGAGGCGACGACGAGGGCTGCCAGGGCGACCAGGCTCAAGGCGCCGCCCCGGGCGAACGAGGACGGTTCGTAGCGGAACTCCACTTCGCGATCGCGCGGCTGCACGACGACGCCCCGAAACGCATGGTCGACCCGGTGGATCCGCCGCTCCTCTCCATCGACGAGAGCCCGCCATCCCGGGTACCACGCGTCGGTCAGCACGAGCAGGGCCGGCCTCTCGACCGCGACCGCGACGACCACGCGCTCGTCGCCGTGCATCATGATCTGTGCCCGCCCCAGAGGGGATCGGGCGACACCAGTCGGTCGGATGGGCAGATCCGTAATGGAACCCTCGGCGTAGGCCCAGAGATCCGGGCGAAACGAAGGATCGGCGAGAGCCGCGATCCGGGTCTCCCGGTCCTCGATCACCCGGACCTCGTCCACGAAGAAGGCGCGAGGGAGAGCGTCGGGGTTCTCGTGCAGGGCGACCGGCCCTTCCCGTACGGGCACGAGCCCGGGGAAGGGGCCGCCGCCCTCGGCGAGAATCCAGCGCACATTCAGGAGGTCGATGAGCGGGGATGCGAGCGCCGGGGCGCGACGCACGCCGCGGAAGTTGCCGCGCTTGACCACGATGTCCGGGTCGAGGGCGGTCATGACTTCCTGGTAGGCGGCGAGGTTCATCGAGTCGAAGCCGAGTGCGTCCTCGATCCCGTACGGCGCGGCGGTCGACGGCGGCAGGATCCCGTCGAACTGACTGGGTCGGGGCTCGTAGCGGAGGATTCTGAACGGTCCCTCCGCTTCGCGCTTCTGCTGTAAGAAGTCGACGACATCTCCGGGGGTAGGGTCACGGTAGATCGACTCCTCGGGTTGCATCAGGTTGATTCGGCCGGCGAAGCGCCCGAGATCGACGCCGGTCAGGGCGATGGCCGCCGCGAGGAACGCGGTCCCCCCGATGCGTCCCGTCGCCCGCAGTCCGATCACGGTGAGCGCCACGGCGGCCGTGGCCGCGGCGAGCCCGGCTGCGGCGATGAGCCGAGCTCGCCCGACGCGCTCCACCACGGACGCCGGCAGCAGGTCGGGGAAGATCCCGATGAGGAGCGCGAACGCGAGCGCGACGGCGCCGATCGTCAGCGCGAATCGATTCGTCGCGCGCCGCATGCCCGGCCCTTCCGAGCCGGCGAGCCGTTGCGCCCCGACGGCCGCGACGATCGCCGCCCCGAAGCCCCAGAGGAACGCGGCGCGATCGGGACGCGAGAATCCGAGCCCGGGCATCCAGGGGGCGAGATTCGTGAGGGGCGTGCGAAAGCACCACACGAGCCCGAGCGCGGCCAACCCGAGACCGATCCCCGCCGCCTTCCGGTGGTCGCCCGGCGCGAGGATCACGGCGGCCAAGAGAAGCGGCAGCATCCCGAGATAGATCGACGTGCTGCGCTCGGTCTGGTGGTAGTAGCCGCTTCCCACCCCCAGCAGGTGCGTCGCGCTGTTTCCGTCCACCGGGTTTCCGAGGAGATCGGGGACGACGAGCTTGCCCAGTCCCCACGGATGGAGCGTCCCCGAGGCCAACATGTCCACGGAGTTGGTCGCGTCCTGCGCGAGGCCCATGAACTCGAGGGTCGGCACGAGGTGAACGCTCACGAGAAGAACCCCGACCACGCCGGCGCCCGCCCACCCGAGCCACCGTCGGTCGGCGGTCCGCCGCCGCCGCGCCACACTCTCGACGAGCCCGAACAAGCCCCAGGCGTACACCGTGAACACGAAGATCTGGGCGAAGCCCGCGAGGCCCGACATCGCGAGCGATCCCGCCATCCCGGCGAACGAGCGCCCGTCGCCCCGCCGAAACCAGCGCCGCGTCGCGGCCATCGCCCACGGCAACCACGCGCCGGTCGCGACCATCGTGGGGATGCCCGTACGGGCGGCGTTGTACCCCGACCACCCGAAAACGATCGCCCCGAGTAAGGAAGCGCCGGCCCCGAGCTGGAGCGAGCGCAGCAGGACATAGATCCCGGTGACGGCGAGCAGGAGGTGGAACGCGAGATAGGCGGTCATCTGGTCCGCCACCGAGAGCCCGGAGACGGCCAGACCCAGATTGGGGGGGTAGAAGACCCCGGGCTGGAAGTTCGCGAGGAAGGGGGTCCCGGAGTAGATCCACCGGTTCCAGAGGGGGATCCGGCCCTCCTGGAGGGCGTCCGAGGCGAGCGACCGCATCACGGCGAACTGGCGGGCGCAGTCGGCGAGCCGCGTGGGACGCGCGAGATCGTCGGGCCCGGCCACCGCTTTCCACGGTTGCCAGAGGTCCATGTTGCAGGGGAACACGGCTTGGTCGGAGAAGAGCGCGGGACCGAAGAACGCGCCCACGGCGACAATCAACGCGGTCAGTGCGAGAACGTCTTGCCCCCTCATCCGGGCGAGCGTAGCATGCGCCCCTCGGCCCGACAAGACGGCCCGAGGTGCTAACCCTTTGAGAGTTCGTGAGTTCGTGGGTCTCTTCGTCCGGCGCCGAAGTTGACGCTTCCATCCGGACTTGATAACGTCCACCCGGTTCTCGCGTCGTTATTCCCGCACTCGGCGAGTCACTAGCGACCCGCTCGGAGACCTCTCTTCGATGCCCGAATCGCTCGCGCACGAGGCGTCGCATCCCGGCGCGAAGATGACCCTGCCGGAAGTCCTAGACCACATCGGTCCCGAGCTCGCCGAGATCGAAACTCGGCTCGCCTCGATCGAACGGCCCGACGTGCCGCTGACGGCCGAAATCATGGAGCACGTGCTCGCCGCGCGCGGCAAGCGGGTCCGTCCGCTGCTCCTCCTGCTCATTTCGAAGCTCGGCGAGAAGCCGGATCGGGAAGGCGTCCTGTGGGCGTCGGCGGTCATCGAGCTGATTCACACCGCGACGCTGCTTCACGACGACTGTCTCGACAGCACTTCACTTCGCCGCGGATTCCCCACCGTCAATCACCGGTGGGGACAGCAGGCGGCCATCCTCATGGGGGACTATCTCTTCACGAAGGGATTCGACCTCCTGAGCGAGCACGGTCTCTACTCGGCGTTGCACGTCCTCACGCAACACACGCACCACATGACCTGCGGCATGAACCGCGAGTATGCGAGCCGGTACCGGGCCGACCTCACCGAGAGCGAGTACCTCGAGATCATCGGCGAGAAGACCGGCGCTCTCTTCGTCGCGGCGTGCGAGATCGGAGCGGTGCTGGGTGGTCTCGGCCCGGAGGCGGCCACCTCCATGTCGACGTTCGGTCGCGATCTGGGTATCGCCTTTCAGATCGTCGACGACATCTTCGACTTCACCGGCAATCCCACGGAGATCGGGAAGCCCACCGGCACGGACTTCCGCCTCGGGTTTGCCACGCTGCCCCTGATCTATGCGCTGGAGCGAGGCGATCGGAAGGAAGCCGCTTCCGTGGCGGCTTGCTTCTCGCGCGGCGACAACACCGACGCGGAATGGGCGAAGGCGCGGCGTTTCGTGACCGGGAGCGGTGGCGTCGAGGCGGCCCGGGACCGGGCGCTCGGCTTCGCGTTCGCGGCCCGGGACCGATTGGCCGCGTTCGACGGCTCCGACGATATCGGCCTGCTCCTCGCGACCGTCGAGTACGTGATCGCCCGAGGGCGCTGACTTGAGGCCGCCGTCCGGCGCGCTTTGGAGTCTCACTCTCGTCTGCCTCGCCTGCGAGACCGGCCCCGCCATCTACGAGCACACCGGCTTCGCGATGGGGACCGTCGCCCAGCTCAAGGTCGTCGCCTATGACGCCTCCCCGGCGGAGGAGGCGCTCGTCCGAGCGATGGCCGAGCTCGCCCGCATCGAACGAATCACCACGGTGTACTCCGACTCGAGCGACGTGGCCCGCCTCGCTCGCGACGCGGGCGGTGATCCCCGAGCCCTGCCGGAGGATCTCGACTGGATCCTCGAGTCGGCCCTGCGAGTGGCGGAACGCTCGGGTGGAGCATTCGATCCGACGGCGGGCCCGCTCGTGCGTGCGTGGGGGTTCCCCGAGGAGCCCGCGCTACCGGATTCGGTCGACCTGGCGGCCGCCCTCGAGCTCGTTTCCTGGGAGGGCTGCTCGAAGACGGAGGAGGGCTGGCAGCTCACCGTCGCCGGGATGGAACTCGACCTCGGAGGTATCGCGAAGGGGTATGCGGTGGACCGCGCCGCCGACGCTCTCGCGGCGGTCACCGGCAACTGCCTCGTCAACGTCGGCGGAGACCTCGCCGTGCGTGGCTCGCGGCCGGGGCGATCGGGCTGGCACATCGGGATTCAGGATCCGCGGGAACCGTCGCGGCTGTTCCTCAAGATCCAAGTGTCCGGGAATCGGGCCGTCGCGACGTCGGGGGACTACCAGCGTGCCTTCGACGTCGACGGTATTCGTTACCATCACATCCTCGACCCCCGGCGCGGCTGGCCGGCGGGTGAGCTTCGCAGCGTCACCGTGGTTGCGCCCACCTGCGAGCTGGCCGACGCGTGGGCGACGGCCGCGTTCGTCCTCGGACCGGAGGAGGGGCTCGAGGCGCTGGAGGCCCACCCGGATCTGGAGGGCGTGCTGGTCGAGGAGGACGAGAAGGGCGACTTGGTCCTGCACCGCACCTCGGGCATGGTCGCGCTCGAGGTGGGGGGGTGAGTGGGCTGTGGTCTGCCCGCGGAATCCTGAACGCCATGACCCCCGCGGACGGAGTGGTGGCCATCGGCGTGCTCGTGCTTTCGGGAGTCGTCGCGGCCTCGTCGGGGCTCCCGTCGAGCTCGCCGGAGCGCGCCCTGGTCTCGGTCGGACGGGTGGTCGTTCTCACCCTGCCGCTCGAACGTGACGCGGCGAGAACGGTCTCGGCGCGTCTCGGCCGGGTGAGGCTCGAGGTCGCCGACGGCTCGGTCCGGGTCGTCGAGAGCGGCTGCCCACAACAGCTCTGCGTGCGGATGGGCAAGAAGAGTCGGGCCGGCGAGCTGATCGCCTGCGTCCCCAACGCCCTCGTCGTCCGGCTTGAGGGCGCTGCCGATCCCGACGCCCCCGACGCGGTGTCCCGGTGAGCCTCTCGGCCCAGGTCGCCGCCCGGCTCGCGATCTTCGTGGCGGTGGCGACGGTGCTCCAGGTCGCCGAGAGCATGGTCCCCAAGCCCATGCCCTGGCTCCGGCTGGGGCTCGCGAACGCCGTGACTCTGCTGGTCCTCGTCCGCTCCGGTGTCCTGGCGTCGGCCGCCGTCACCGTGGTGAGGCTTCTGCTGGGAGGGCTCGTCCTCGGGACGCTTGCGAGCCCGCCGTTCCTCCTGTCGGCCGCCGGGGCGCTCTCGGCGCTCGTGGTGATGGGGGCCGCCGCCCGGCTGGCGATGCCGCCGCTCTCGTGTCTCGGCGTCAGCGTCCTGGGGGCCGCCACGCACGTCGCGGGGCAGCTGATGGCGTTCTCGGTCCTCTTCGATCTCGGCTCGGCCGCGCTCGTGCTCGCGCCGCTGCTGGTGGCCACCGCGGTCCCGCTGGGTCTGGTCTCCGGGACCGTCGTGCTGGCCGTACATCGGCGTCTGCCGGCGTGGTAAGCTGAGGGTACAACTCCGGGTCGAATCGACCGATCCTGAGGAGGAGAGTGGTTCAGCAAAGGAGGCCAGCCACCCGTTGAATCCCGACCAACTCGCCCGCCGCGCCGCCGAGCTCGGGCTCGAGAAGAAAGCCCACGACGTCCTCGTCCTGGATCTCCGCAAGCTCACTTCCGCCGCCGATCATTTCGTCCTGCTCTCTGCTGATTCCGAGACCCAAGTCAAAGCCGTCGCCGAGCACATCGTCGAGTCGCTGGCGCAGCAAGGGTCGAAGGCCTGGCACGTCGAGGGGCTCGGAAGCCGGAGGTGGGTGCTCCTGGATTACGTGGACGTGGTGGTGCATGTGTTCTACAGTGATACGCGCGAATTCTACTCCCTGGAGACTCTCTGGGGTGACGCGCCGGCTACTCGCGTCGTCGACGACGACGCACGCGAGATCGCCTAGCGTGACTTGCAGGAAGCCCGATCAGCTCCCCGCAAGTCACTACATTGAAAGTCGGAGGCTGTGAGAGAGCCTGTCTCCGTCGTCCGTCGGGCACTCGCCCGCCGGGCGAAAGGGCTCTTTCACAGCCTCCAAACACGACTTCACGCGGAACACGAACCTACGAAACCATGCGCCAGCTTCTGCTCGACGAAGTCCGTCGGTCGGTCAAGACCGCCTTTCCCGAGGTCGGCGACGATCTCATCGAGCGGCTCACGCTCGATCCGCCGCGTGATCCGAGCCACGGCGATTTCTCATCCAACGTGGCGTTTCTCCTGAAGGACGTGCTGCGCGCCAACCCCCGTCAGATCGCCGAGACCCTCGTCGAGGGCCTGGGGCGAGAAACATCGGTGGGCGACGTCGAGGTCGCGGGGGCCGGGTTCATCAACTTTCGGATCCGGCCCGAAGGGATCTGCTCGTTCCTCGAGCAGCTGGCGGACGCCCGGGCTCGTCGCGAGATGCTCCTCGACGAGGCGCTGGCGAACCGCCTGGGCCTCACGCAGATCGAGTTCGTGAGCGCGAACCCGACCGGCCCGATGAACGTGGTGTCGGCCCGGGCGGCCGCCTTCGGCGATTCCCTGGTTCGATTGCTACGGGCGGTCGGCGCCGACGCGCGCTCCGAGTTCTACGTGAACGACGTGGGGAATCAGGCGCGGATCTTCGGTCGGTCCCTCCGGGCCCGGTTTCTCCAGGCCGCCGGGCGCGACGTCGAGCTCGAGGACGAAGTGTACCGGGGCGACGACATCGTCAATCTCGCCACGCAGCTCGAGCGCGCGGTGGCCGCGCGGGCAGAGACGTCGGCGGACCCTGCGAGCGTCACGTCCGATCTCGAAGCGCAGATGCGCGCCGGTCGCACGATCCAGGCGATCGCGGAGGAGTGGGGGGAGCCGGACGATGACGCTCCGGCGCCCGCCGAGGTCGTCGACGCCGTCGCGGCCGAGCTAGACTTCGCGGCGCTCGGGATCGCTTCCATGGTGGCGAGTGCCCGCGAGTCTCTCGCGCGGTTCGGCGTCGAGTTCGACGAGTGGTTTCGAGAGTCGTCGCTGCACCGAGAGGACGACAGCGGCGTCGTGCCGATCGAGGAAGCGGAGAAGCTCCTCAACGAAGGCGGACACGTGCGACGCCACGAGGGCGCGTACTGGTTCCGGTCGACGGAGTTCGGCGACGACAAGGATCGAGTCATCCGGCGGGCGGACGGCGATCCGACATACTTGCTGGGTGACATCGCGTACCACCTCGACAAGGCGCGTCGGGGCTTTCGCAAGGTCGCCGACATCTGGGGCCCCGATCACCATGGCTACATCAAGCGTCTCCACGCCGCGACAGTGGCGCTCGGTCAGCCCGAGGACTGGCTCTCGATCCTGATCGTCCAGCAGGTGAACCTCCTTCGAGACGGTGAGCCCGTGAAGATGTCGAAGCGCGAGGGCGAGATCGTCACGTTGGATGAGCTGCTCGCGGAGGTCGGGAAGGACGTTTCACGCTTTTTCTTCCTGATGCGTCGGGCCTCCGCGCACCTCGACTTCGATCTCGAGCTCGCGAAGCGAGAGACGATGGACAATCCGGTCTTCTACGTGCAATACGCGCACGCACGCTCCCGGAGCATCTTCCGGCAACCGATGGCGCAGGAGCTCGCGCGGGCCGGCGGGTCCCCGGAGCTGTCCCGGCTCGACGCGCCGGAGGAGATCGCGATGATGCGCATCCTCCTGCGTTACCCCGAGGTCGTGCAGGAATCGGCGCGGGCGCTCGAGCCGCATCGGCTCGTCGGCTACCTCAGGGAGGTCGCCGGTTCGTATCACCGCTTTTACACGCGCGGGAAGCAGGAACCCGCGTTCCGGGTCCTCGGCTCCGACGAGGGTCTTTCGCGCGCCCGGCTCTTTCTCGTGGGCGTTCTGGCCGACGTGCTCCGCGAGGGCTTGGACCTCCTCGGGATCGAGGCCGTCGAATCCATGTGATTGCGGGTCGGCCGGGCGGCAGCCCTGCGGCCTCCGAAAGGAGAACGGTGAGATGAGCATCCTGGTCGTGGGTTCCATCGGATTCGACACCGTCACGACTCCCCACGGCAAGGTCGAGGACGCGCTCGGCGGATCGGCCACGTTCTTCTCGGCGGCGGCGAGTTTCTTCGCGCCGGTGAAGATCGTCGCGGTGGTCGGAGAGGACTTCGCTCCGTCGACGCTGGACTTTCTTCGTCGCGCGGGCGCCGACACCGAGGGCGTGTCCGTCGATAAAGGGCAGACGTTCCGGTGGACGGGCTCCTACGGCGCCGAAATGGGCGACGCCACCACGCACGCCACGCTCCTGAACGTGTTCCAGGAGTTTCGGCCCGAGATCCCCCACGCCTACCGCGGCGAACCGTTCGTCTTCCTCGCGAACATCGATCCCGAGCTGCAGCTGCGCGTGCTCGACCAGGTGGAGAAGCCCGAGCTTGTCGTCTGCGACACCATGGACTTCTGGATCAGCGGCAAGCGCGACGCTCTCGTCGAGCTCCTGAAGCACGTGGACGTGCTCGTCATCAACGAGACGGAGGCGAAGACGTTGGCCGGCGAGTCCAACCCGATCCGCGCGGCGAAGGCCATCCTGCCGATGGGACCGTCGCGGGTGGTCGTGAAGCTCGGCGAATACGGAGTGATGCTGATCGGCGAGGACAAGATCTACCGCCTGCCCGCGTTTCCGGTGGAGGAAGTCTGCGACCCGACGGGCGCGGGCGACTCCTTCGCCGGCGGGTTCGTCGGGAAGCTCGCCCAGACGCGGGATCTCTCGTTCGAGGGCATGCACCGTGCGCTCCTGGCCGGAGCGGTTTGCGCCTCTTTCACCGTCGAGTCCTTTTCGATGGACCGCCTCAAGGGCATCGATCGGAACGCGATCGACGAGCGATGCCGCGACCTCGAGCACATCGCCGGCTGGACCTGGTCCGCGCTCGCGGTTTGAGGCGCCCCCTCGGGATTTGTTAAGTTCCGCTCGACCTCGACCGGGTGACGGTGGGGGAGGGGGCATGTTCGCGATGGAGAATCCTGCCCACTACTCGGCGGCGGAGCCGGAGGCGCTCGGGCGCATCTCGGTCGCCGGTGTCACGACCCACCAGGGATCGGGCGCGATCGAGGTGGAGGTTCGGCTCACCTCGGGCTCGCTCGAGGCCCAGGGACGAGCCTTCGGGGCGAACACGCGATTCGACACTCGCCGGGTCGTCGGGGAGGCGACCCTCGACGCGATCTCGAAACTGGTGGCCGGAGATCCCGGGCTGTCGCTCGGCGAGATGGAGGAGAAGAACCTCGGGTCGACCAGGGTCCTCCTCGTCTGCGTGAATCGCGTGCAGGAGCGGACAGAGAGCCATTTCATGGGGTGTAGTGAAATTGGTTACGATCCGACACTGGCCGCAATTCACGCCGTATTGGATGCAGTCAATCGATTCGTCGGTACCCTGGGTCCGCGAGAGCCGCTAGAGTACCGGATCGGTCCGGCACCGGTAGAAGGATGATCGGAGCCGATTCCCGGGCCTGACGATTCCACCCGTCCCGAGGGAGACGGGCCCAGCGGAACCTCGAAGGGAGGGACGAATCCATGCACATCATCTGGGTAGGCGTTCTCGCGGCGGTTCTGTCCGGAATCCTCGCGCGGGGCGGCCGAAACGACTGGTAACCCATTCAGCAGGACCCTGGCTCAAAGGGACCAGGCCCCCGTCTCCGCCGAGGCGGGGGCTTTTTCGTGGGGACCGGGACCGACCTCCGGCGGGCGATCCGAGGGGCCTCCGGGAGATCCTCGGGTCCTTCGGCCTTGCATGTTGATTCTGCATCAGATATGACCGATGAGCGGTGGAGGCGCTGAACCTTGGCAGCCCCCACCTGGGGGATGAGGGGAGAGGGTGAGGGATCTGCAACCATCGTTGCGCGCGTACGTCATCGTCACGGCGGTGGCGGGGCTCGCCATGCTCGCCTGGGTCACCGGAGACCTCGAGGCGTTCGACTGGCACCCTCGGTCGCTCGCGAACCTGATCCTCTGGTCGGTCATGATCGCGGTCGCCGCGATGTCCCCGATCCCGCTGCCCCGCGGGGGCGCGACCGTCACCGTCACCTCCGCTCTCGACTTCGCGGCCATCCTGATCTTCGGACCGGCGGTCGCCTGCTGGTTCGGCTTCGTGTCGGACCTGCTCACCAACGTCGCCGTGAAGCGGAATCCGGTCTACAAGATCGTGTTCAATCTCGGGCAGGTCGTGATCTCGATCGGCACGGCGGCGCTCGTCTACCGGCATCTCGGCGGCCGCACCGGCGCCGAGTTCGCTCTCGACTCGACCCAGATCGTTCCGCTGCTCGCGGCTCCCCTCGTCTACTTTCTCCTGAACACCGGTCTCATCTCGTTCGCGATCGGGATGCGGGAGCGTCTGTCCGCGCTCCGGATCTGGCAGACGAATTTCCAGTGGGAGATCCTCCACGTTTTCTTCTTCCTGCCGTTCGGAATCCTGCTGGCGCTCGTGCATTTGCGGATCGGTCCCGTGGGCGTTCTCCTGTTCCTGATTCCGCTGTTCCTCGCTCGCTTCTCTTTCAAGCTCTGGATCGACACGAAGGCATCGCACATCGCGACCGTGCAGGCGCTGGTCTCGGCCATCGATGCGAGTGACCCCTTCACCCGCGGGCACTCCTACCGCATTTCGAAGTACGCCGTTCGCATCGCTCGCCATCTCGGCGTTTCCGAGAAGGAGATCGAGGAGATCGAGTACGGCGCGCTCCTGCACGACATCGGGAAGATCGCGATCCAGCACGACATTCTGCTGAAGCCCGGGCGACTCTCCGAGAGCGAGCGTCAGCTGATGCGCACGCACCCGAAGGTCGGCCACGACATTCTCAAGGGGCTGAAGTTCCTGGAGCGCGCCGCGGAGATCGTCTACTGCCATCACGAGCAACCGAACGGGCGAGGCTATCCGCGGGGACTCCGGCCCGAGCGAATCCCGATGGGCAGCCGCATCATCATGGCGGTCGACGCCTTCGACGCGATGACCTCGGACCGCCCCTACCGGCGTGGTCTCAGCCCCGAGGTGGCGTACGAAGAACTGTTGCGACACGCCGGCAATCAGTTCTTCACGGACGTCGTCGATGCGCTCATCGAGCTCCATCGCACCGGGGCCCTCTTCGACGAGATCGACGTCGAGGAGCTCGAGATGTATACTTCCGACCGCTACAACTCGCGCATTCTCGAGGATTACGTCATGCAGAAGCTCGAGAAGGCGTACGGCCCCGACCGCGTGCAATACCTCGAGCGAATGCGCGAACAGGCGCAGTCGACCTCCCATCCCTCGATGACCGCCGCGATCGATCCGGCCGCAACGAGCGTGAAGGAGCCGCCCAAGCGTCGAGCCGACTCGTAGGGAGACGCCACCGGGGCCGGAGACTGCGTTGACCGAGAAGGACCCTATTCTCTACAAGGACGCCGGTGTCGACGTGGAAGCGGGCGACGCGTTCGTGTCGCGAATTCGCGCCGCAGTCGACGGAACACGCACGCCGCAAGTGCTGGGTGCGGTCGGCGGGTTCGGCGGCCTCTTCCGCGCGCACTTCGATCTCGAAGACCCGGTGCTCGTCGCCTCGGCTGACGGCGTCGGCACGAAGCTCAAGCTCGCGTTCGCGACCGGCCAGCACGCGGTCGTCGGCGGCGATCTCGTGCGACACTGCGCGAATGACATCGCGGTGCTCGGCGCGCGGCCGCTCTTCTTCCTCGACTACATCGCCACCGGCCGGCTGGATCCCGACGTCCTGGCCGAGCTCGTGGAGGGGATCGCGACCGCCTGCCGGCACGAGGGGATGGCGCTCCTCGGCGGGGAGACCGCCGAGATGCCCGGCTTCTACGCGGATCGCGAGTACGACGCGGCCGGGTTCGTGGTTGGCGTCGTGGACCGGGGTCGCATCCTCGACGGATCGTCGATCCGCCCGGGGGATCGGCTGATCGGTTTCCCGTCCACCGGCCTCCATACGAATGGGTACAGTCTCGCCCGCCGCATTGTCGGCGACTCACCCGAGCTCCGCCTCGAAGCCGCGCCGCCGTCTCTCGGCGGCGTCACCGTCGCCGATGCCCTGCTCGCTCCGCACCGCTCCTACACGGAGGAGATCCGTCAACTCGTCGCCGATCCCGACGGGAACGTGAAGGGCCTCGCCCATGTCACCGGAGGTGGCATCGCGGGGAACCTCGCGCGGATTCTGCCCGCCACCACCGGTGCCGTCGTCCGCGCCGACTCGTGGGAAGAGCCTCCGATCTTCGATCTCCTCCGCCGCTCGGGCCGCGTTCCCGAGGAAGACATGCGGCGCGCCTTCAACCTCGGCATAGGGCTGATCGCCGTCGTCGGTGGGGAGCCCACGGGCGGAGTGCCGATCGGTGAGATCGTCGAGGGCGACCGGCAGGTTTCCTGGGAGAGCTGAGCTCCCCGCCCGATCTCCGGCCCGCTCCCGGCACGCCTCCTGCTAATGCGTAAGGTCCCCCGTTCACCCTGCCCTCACACGGAGGACTTACATGAGCCTGACCCTGACCGCCCCCGAGACGCTTCCGATCACCGAGTCCTTCCTCGAGACCGTGCGCGAGACGCTGCCGGTGGTCGGGAGAAGTCGAGCAGTTCTCGAGATGCTCTCCCTGATCGAGTCGCTCGCCGGCACCGAGACGAACGTGCTGATTACCGGAGAGAGCGGCGTGGGGAAGGAGCTCGTCGCACGTCTGATTCACCAGACAGGCGGTCGTCCCGGGAGCTATCTCGCGCACAACTGCGCGGCGATTCCGGAGGGCACCCTGGAGAGCGATCTCTTCGGTCACGTCTCGGGCGCGTTCACCGGGGCGGTCGCGGCCCGGCGAGGCTTCTTCGAAGAGGCGGAAGGCGGCACGCTCTTTCTGGACGAGATCGGCGAGATCACGTCGCGAGTGCAGGCACAGCTCCTCCGCGTGCTGCAGGAGGGGGAGATTCGCCGGGTCGGGGAGTCCCGGGTGCGGCACGTCCGGGTGCGGGTCCTCGCCGCCACGAACCGCGACCTCGTCCAGGAGGTCCGGGCGGGCCGGTTCCGGGAGGATCTCTTCTACCGGCTGAACGTGGTTCAGGTTCGGGTGCCGCCGCTGCGCGACCGCCGCAGCGACATCCCGCGGTTCGTGCGGCACTTCCTCGCCGGTTCGGTGCGCGGCGCCGAGACCGTCGCCGAGGCGGTTCACCCCGAAGCCATGGAGCTTCTCCTCACCTACCCGTGGCCCGGCAACGTGCGTCAACTCGCCAACGAGGTGGAGCGGGCGGCATTGCTCACGCGCGGGCGCGGCCCCGTCCGCTCCCGGGACTTCTCACCGGATGTTCGGGGCGAACCCGCCCGCGACCGTCGGGCCGGCACGCTTCGCGAGCAGGTCGAACGGGCGCAGCGAAGAATCGTGCTCGAGGCGCTGCGCCGTCACGAGTGGAACAAGACGCGCGCGGCGCGGAGCCTGTCCATCACGCGCCAGGGGCTCATCAAGATGATGCACCGGCTGGAGCTTCCGCTCGTGGCTCCGGAGGAGAACGGCGGTTGAGGGGCGCGGCCGTTTTCCGGTCTGGAAGGTCATGATCGGTTCCGAGATTCCGAGATTCCGAGCTTCGCGAGGTCGGGGGCACCCTCGTCCGCCGTTGCTGCTCGGCTCGCGGAACATCGAAGCGAGCCTGCGCTGCGCTGACGCGTTCAAGGGTGCCCCCGACCTCGCGAAGCTCGGCTCCTCCAGCATGGCGACCTGACTTCGGTCATGCCGGCCCGTCGTCGGCGTTCCTCCGACGCTCTCCTGCCGTGGCGGCACCAGGGGCGCGGGAATGACGCTCGTCGAGGGGGACGAGCTACGGTGCGGGGCT
>JALGZO010000074.1 GCA_025774865.1 bacterium
CCGTGGACCCTCGATCCCGCGAACCCGGGCCACGACGCCGTGAGGACCGAAGAAGATCACGTGAACCCGTTGGATCAGGTGTACGTCGGCGGCGTCTCGCCCGGCACCTGGACGATCGAGGTTCGCGGCAACACCGTGCCTCTGGGGCCGCAGCCCTACTCCCTCGTCTTCGGTCACGACGGCTCGGTACCCACCGGCGCTCCCGAGGTCGATGGATCTCACGCGCTGCGGACATCCACCCTTCGACCTTCGCACCCGAATCCGTTCTCCCCCTGGACGACGATCTCGTACTCGCTCCGCGCCGCGGCCCGCGTGGAGCTTCGGGTGCTCGACGTTGCCCGGTCTCGGCCAGATGGCGGGAGAGTACACGTACACGTGGCGAGGTCGTGACGATGTCGGCCGGGACGTCGCCAGCGGCGTCTATCTGGTCGAGCTCAGGGCGGGAAGCGAACGCTCGACGACGAAGGTCGTGCTGATCCGCTAATCACCGGCCAGATTCCCGAGGTCCCGCCGGGACGGTGGCGACCCAGAGCGCCCATCGGTCAATGTCCGAGTCCCGCCGACCGATCTCCAGGGATGAGCCGCCTTCACTTCGTCATCTTCTTGCCGATTCTTGCGCTTCTCGCGGCTTCGCCGGCTTCGGCGCAGAAGTTCGGGCGGAACAAGGTGCAGTACGACACCTTCGACTGGCGAGTCCTCGTCACCGAACACCTCGAGATTCATTTCTATCCCGAAGAAGAGGTCGTCGCGCGTCGGGCCGCGGAGTACGGGGAGGCGGCCTGCGTCGCGCTCGACGAGGCTCTCGGCTACTCGCTGTCGCGAAAGATCCCCGTCGTCGTGTACGGCTCGCACTATCATTTCCGCCAGAACAACGTGAGCCCTTCCCTCGTGGGGGAGAGCACGGGCGGCTTCACCGAGATCTTCCGCACGCGCGTCGTCCTGCCGTACTCGGGCTCGGAATCAGAGTTCCGCCACGTCGTTCATCACGAGCTCGTGCACGCGTACATGTTCGACATGCTCTACGGCGGTCCGGTCCGGTCGCTCTTCGTGCTGCAGTACGCGTTCGCGATCCCGCTCTGGTTCGCGGAAGGCATCGCCGAGTACTTCTCGAACCGCTGGGACTCGGAAGCGGAGATGATGATCCGCGACGCTTCCGTGTCGGGTGACCTGCCGCCGTTCCACATGATCCACGGTGGTTACTTCGTCTACAAGGCCGGCTGGTCGGCGATCGGTTACCTGGTCGAGCGTTACGGCGAGGATGTGGTGAAGCGCATCCTGGCCGAGCTCCCCGAGACGCGCGACGTCTACGCCGCGATCCGCACGGTGACGGGCGAGGACATCTCTACCATCGCCGACGATTGGCGGATGGACGTCCGTCGGGCGACCTGGCCCCTGGTCGCAGAGTTGCACGAGCCTGGGCGCTACGGCCGGCCTCTCACGGGGCCGGACCCGAGCGGGGCGCAGCTCAACGCCAATGGCACCTTGTCGCCATCGGGCGACAAGGTCGTGTTCCTCTCCGATCGCAGCGGTACGCCCGACCTCTGGATCATGGACGTGACGGAAGGGCGTCCGCGCGCGCTCGTGCGAGGGGCCCGAGGTGGAGAGTTCGAATCGCTGCATCCTCTGAAGAGCTCGGCGGGATGGTCGCCCGACGGAAAGTATGTCGTGGTTGCTGCCCAAAAAGGAGCCCGGGACGCGCTCTATGTCCTCGACGTGGCCACCGGTGACGTCGCTTTCGAGCACGTTCCCGATCTCGATGCCGCCGAGCGACCCGATTGGTCACCGACCGGGGCGCGTATCGTCTTCACCGGGATGAAGAACGGTCAGGTCGACCTGTGGTCGGCGGACGTCGACGGCACGAACCTCGTCCGGTTGACCGACGACCGATATCAGGAACGCGGACCCCGCTGGAGCCCCGACGGTCGGCGCGTGGCATTCTCGTCCGATCGATCCGACTCGACGGGGCTGGACCTCTGGGTCGTGGACGTGGAGACTCGGTCAGTCGAGCCCCTCCGGACGGCGCCGGGCGATCAATGGGATCCGGTCTGGAGCGCGGACGCGCGGACGTTGCTTCACGTCTCGGACGAGCTCGGTACGCGGGACCTCGTGGCGACCTCGGTCGCCGACGGGGCGACCCGGAGGCTCACAGCGCTGCTCGGGGGCGCCGACTCTCCGAGCCTGGCTCGCGAGACGGGTCGCCTCGTGTTCACCTCGTTTCACGAGGGACGCTGGGATCTCGTCTGCGTGGACGACGCGGACACGTTGAGCTCGGCTGAGGCATCCGCGGTGGAGCTGCCGGAGATCCCGTGGTCGTCCGACGCCGATTCCGCCGTGACCGTCGCCCCCGCGACCGCGGACCCCGTCGAACCGCGCCTGGCCGGTTACCGCCCCAGATTCCGTCCCGAATGGGTGACAGGCGCGATCTTGTTCGACGGCTACGGCGCGAGCGGCTCCATCCAGACGATGGTCTCGGACGTGCTCGGTGATCACAGGATCTACCTCGCGGCCCGCGTCTTCCGTTCGTTCCAGGATTCCGACGCGCTCGTGTCCTACGCCTATCTGCGGCGGCGGCTCGACCTCGCGTTGAGTGTGTTCCACATCAAGGATTTCCTCTACGAGCGGCGGACGGCGCTCGGCCAGCCGATCGGGGAAGAAGGCAACCGGGCGCATTTCTCGGAGCGCCAGTGGGGCCTCATGGGCACGGTATCGTATCCGTTCCATACGTTCCGAAGGCTCTCCCTGGACCTCACCGCCGTGCAAATCGAGCGCACTCTCTACGACGGGACCGGCGTGTTCGGTCGATCCCGGGAGGAGATCGGGAGAACGCAGAGTCGCGTGCTCCTGCCCCGACTGAGCCACACGTTCGACAACACGCTCTGGGGCTGGACGGGACCGATCCAGGGGCGACGGTGGATCATGTCGTTTCAGCACTCGATTCCGATCGGGGGCGACGATCTCACGTACGGAACCGTCCTCGCCGATCTTCGCCGGTACTCCAGGTACCATAAGAGATACGTCGTCGCGTTCCGGGTGATGGGCGCGTCCTCCTTCGGACCCGACCCGCAGCGGTTCTTCCTCGGCGGGCCGAACACGGTTCGCGGCTTCCCATTCCAGCGACTCGATGGACGGAACGTCGCGCTCTTCTCGGGCGAGTTCCGCTACCCGTTCCTGGACTACGTGAAGTTCGGCTGGCCGCTCAGGTCCGCGTTCGGCGGCGTGCGCGGGAATCTCTTCCTCGACGTGGCCGCGGCCTTCGACGACCCGACCTACTTCCGTCTCTCCGGCGACAGCGGATTGGGCCCCGGAGGCCTGGACGATCTGAAGATCGGATTCGGCGTCGGGGCGCGCGTACGATTCGCGTTCCTGCCGCTTCGATTCGATGTCGGGTGGCCGACGGACCTGACCCGAGTCGGGTCGCCGCGCTGGTACTTCACGATCGGCCCCGAGTTCTGAGCCCCGCCGTTCCCCCGCGGTTCCGATCCGGTAGCTTGTGATAGACTCCGCGCGCTCCGAGCCTCGCGGAGCGCACCGACGTCACACGGCCCACGGGAGGACGATTGTCCGGACAACCCGGCTCCGCCGCCGCGGAGCAGATTCTCACGGGCCTCAATCCGCCTCAGCGTGAAGCAGTAGAGCACGAGGGGGGGCCACTCCTCGTTCTCGCGGGCGCCGGCTCCGGCAAGACGCGCGTTCTCACCCGGCGAGTCGCCTTCCTCATCGCCGCCCGGGGCGTCTACCCCGGGTCGATCCTCGCCGTGACGTTCACGAACAAGGCGGCCGGGGAGATGAGGGAACGAATCGTCTCTCTCGTCGGCGAGGCGGGAAAGAGCGTGTGGACCGGCACGTTCCACTCGGTCGGCGCGCGCCTGCTCCGCATCGAGGCCGCGCGCGCCGGCATCTCGCGGGACTTCTCGATCTTCGACCGGGCGGATTCGGTCTCCGCGCTCAAGCGGGTGCTCGCCGCAATGGGGATCAGCCCCAAAGAGCACACGCCCGAGTCGCTGCTCTCGATCATCTCGCGGGCCAAGAACGGGATGAAGTCGCCCGAGACGTTGGCCGAGGAGGCGCAAGGCCCGTACGATCGTCTGGTCGCCCGCGTGTTCACGGAGTACCGTCAGGCGCTGCGCGAGCAAAACGCCCTCGACTTCGACGATCTCCTCGTTCTGCCCGTCCGGCTTCTCGACGACGAGGAGCTACGAGAGAAGTACTCGCGCATCTTCTCGCACGTGCTCGTCGACGAGTACCAGGACACGAATCGCTGCCAGTACGAGTTCCTTCACCAGGTGTCCCGCGACCATCGTCAGCTCTTCGTCGTGGGGGATGACGATCAGTCGATCTACCGGTGGAGGGGTGCCGATCTCTCGAACATCCTCGACTTCGAGCGAGACCATCCCGACGCACAGGTCGTCCGGCTCGAGCAGAACTATCGATCCACGGGGATGATTCTCGGCGCGGCGAACAGCGTCATCCGCTGCAACGTCGGTCGGAAGGGGAAGGAGCTCTGGACGGACAACGCGGAGGGGGAGCGGATTCTCGTCCTCGACGCGTCGGACGAACAGGCCGAGGCGATGGCCGTTCTGAAGATGGTGAAGGCCGGTCTCGAGGAAGAGGGACGCACTCCGAAGGATTTCGTCGTGCTCTACCGGACCAACGCCCAGAGCCGCGTCCTCGAGAACACGTTTCAGCTCGGCCGCGTCGCCTATCAGGTCGTGGGTGGGCAGCGGTTCTACGAACGGCGGGAGGTGAAGGACGTTCTCGCGTACTTGAGGCTCCTCGTGAACCCGAACGACGATGTCGCGTTGCGACGGGTCTTGAACGTTCCGGCCCGAGGGATCGGGAAGAAGAGCCTGGAGGATCTGCAGACGGTCGCGTCGGCCGCGGGTTCATCGCTGCTGGATACCATCCGGCGCGTCGCGGCCGGGGAAGGGGAACCGGTCCGACCCGCATTGCGGGCACGGCTCGGGGAATTCGTCGGTGTACTGGACCGGGCGGCGATCCACCTCGCCACCACCCCCGTCGTCGAGATCACGGAAGCGATCCTGGAGGAGATCCGCTACCAGGGGCACCTCGAGAAGGAGGACGAGCGGACCGCGATTGCGCGTTGGGAAAACGTGTCGGAGCTCCTCACCGCCATGCAGGAATTCGGGGACCTTCCCGATCGCCCCGACGCCTCCGTGGCCGCGTTCCTGCAGGAGGTGTCACTCGCCACCGACATCGACGACTTCGACGAGCAAGCCGGCGCCGTGACGCTCATGACGCTTCACAACGCCAAAGGGCTCGAGTTCCCCTGCACGTTCATCACGGGGCTCGAGGAGGGTTTGTTCCCGCACGCGAACTCCGCACACGACGAAGGGGGACTCGAGGAGGAACGCCGTCTCTTCTACGTGGGGATCACGCGCGCCCAGGAGAGAGCGGTTCTGCTGCACGCGGGAGCGCGCCGCCGCTACGGAGGGTTCCACCTCTGCCGCCCGTCCCGGTTCCTGGATGAAGTCGAGCCGGAGTTCGTCGAGCGGCGATCACTCGGCCTTCCCGACCACCGACGGGCCATGCGAACCGGGGCGCCCGCCGGTGGTAGCGGGTCGGGTCGTTCTCGCGTGGAAGGGTCCGCCGACTACTTTCCGAGCTACGAGGACGAGACGCAGGAGGTTGCGCGGCCCGAGCCCGGGATGCGCATCCGTCACCCGGGCTGGGGCGAGGGAGTGATCGAAGCGGTCGAGGGCCGGGGCGAGAACCTGAAGCTCACCATCCGCTTCCGCGGCGGGGTCATGAAGAAGGTGCTCGCGATCTACGCGAACCTCGAGCTGCTCGGCTGAGGTGGACTACCGTCGCAGGATGAGCTTCCGGAGACGCGTCTCGGGACCCGCCTCGAGTCGCAGGAAGTACACCCCGGAGCCGACGCGGGTGCCGGACTCGTTGTCGCCGCGCCAGCGCACCAGTTGGACGCCGGCCGACCGTGGGCCGTTCACGAGGCGACGAACCACGCGCCCCGCGGCGTCGTAGATGACGATCTCCACGCGAGTCGGTTCGGGCAAAACGTACTCGACCGTCGTCTCCGTGCGGAACGGGTTCGGGCGGCTCGGGGCCAGGTGGACCGCGCGGACGTTCCCGCTCGGCTCCGGCGTCGGGGACGCGATGACGGCCGACCCCGGCCGCAGCTCGAGGGCGGCGACCGCATAATCCACGACCCCGCTGAACTCTCCGTCGACGACGAAGCTCGTCGGCGTGTCGAACTTCTGATCCATCGTCGCCAGCGACGCCGCAGTACCGGCACTCCCGTACTCGATCTCGACGTGCTCGGTCCATCCGGTCCCCGGAGTGTGACTCTTGTCACGCATGGCGGCGGCGGCGAAGACGACGGCCGCTTCCGTCGTCGTCGCCAGGTCCAGCGAGTATTGCGAGTCGTCACTGCCTCCGCTGCAGGAGCCGAACTCGCCTCTGGTGTTTCCCGAAACGGAGGCTCCGATCGGGTCGGTCTCGTGAACTCCCGAATAGCGGGACACGACGATCACGGCGCTGTTGGGATCGCTGTCAAGAGTGGCCGAGACCGGTCCGTCGCCGGTGGGCGTGCCGTTGGCTCTCCAGACGTCGAGCCCCGTCTGTTCTCTCGCGCCGCACTGCGACAGGACGAGGGTCCAGGTGACTCCGAGGCCGCTGACATCCGTCGACGGGAGATATGGCTTCGAACCGACGACGGCGATGTAGAAATCACGGGTCGCGGCCGAGACATCACTGTCGGTCGTGACCGTGGACGAGCTGGAGGCGCCGCTCGCGGTCTCTTTCAGGACGATGTCTTCGGGCTCGTCGGAGCCCTCGCCCGTGAGGAGCACGTCGAGCTGTGGCTGGACGGGGTCGTTGCTCGTGACTCGGAACGTCGTCCCGGCGTTGCCGACTGCCGTGGGGCCGAAACTGATCGTGACGTCGTGAGTCTCGCCGGGCTCGAGCGAGAACGGCCCGCCGCCGGCTTCGATCGAGAACGAGGCGGTGTCCCCACCGGCGAGCTCGGTCGCGGTCACGGTGAGGGTCCCGGGCCCGTCGTTCCGGATCTCGAACGCCTGCAGGGCGGGCGCGCCGAGGGGCACGATTCCGTAGTCGTGGGAGAGCGGAGTGACGGCGATGGTCGGCGGGGGCATCGCGACTCCGGTGCCGCTGAGCGAAACGTCGAACGGGTTCTCGCTCGGGTCGTTGCTCGTCAGGCGGAGCGTGGCGTTCTTGGTCCCTTCACTCGTCGGCGCGAACGTCACGACGACGTCGTGCGTCTCCCCCGGAAGCAGCGTGAAAGGTGCGTCGCCTTCTTCGATCGAGAATTCCGCGGCATCGCTTCCGACGAGCGTCATCCCGTCGACGCTCAGCGCGGCGAGCCCCGCGTTGCCGACCAGAAGCGTACACGGTACGCCCACACCGAACTGCGGCACTTCGCCGAAGTCATGCGACCCGGGCACCAGGGCGATGGCGGGAACCGAGTCGGCGGCGGCCGGGAGAAGCTCGAGCGCCACGAGTGACCAGTCCACATCCTGGTTGAAGGTGCCGTCCACGTCGACCGTGGTCGGGGTGCCGACCGCCCGGTCCTGAACCGCGATCCCGGCCGCGGTGCTGCCGTTACCGTGGTAGAAGTCGAGCCGTTCCGTGTAGCCCGCGCCCGGAGTGTGCGTGCGACGGCGCAGCCCGACGGCGCTGTACACGACGGCCCCGTCGGTGGTGGTTCCGAGCTCGAACGAGTACGACGTCCCGTCCGATCCGCCGCTGCACGAGCCGTCCGGCCCCCGGGTGTTGCCGGAGACCACGGCCCCCGGACTCGACGGATCGACCCCCGAGTAGCGGCATACGGCGATCACCCCGACCGCCGGCGCCGCCGTGAACGTCGCGGTGACGGTGCCCCCCGACGACGGGCCGGAAGCGCGGAACACCGTCATCCCGGTCTGCTCGCGGGCGCCGCACTGCTCGCGAACGAGCGTCCAGGTCAATCCGAGCCCGACGACACTCTCCACGATCTCGAATCCCTTGCTCGAGACGGCGGCCAGGTAGAAATCGTCCGCGCCGGTCACCGACTCCGAGAGCGATCCCGAGACGACGGTGTCGTCGCCGCTGGAGCTGCCCGTCGTGCTCTCCTCGAACGCGATCTCATCCGGCGGCGGCGGAGTGATCCCGGTGCCGGAGAGACCGACGCCCAGCACTGTCTCGCCGGGAGCATTGCTCGCCAGATCGAGCGTCGCGGTCTTGAGGCCCGGCGTGACGGGGATGAAGTCCACCGTGACGTTCCGCGTCTCGCCGGGGAGAAGCGTGAACGAGCCTCCACCGGTCACGTGGAACTCGTCGGCGTACGGGCCCGCGAGCGACGTCGACGTCACCACGAGATCACCGCCCCCCGTGTTTCCGATCTCGAACGAGTGTGAGGCCGCCGCACCAACGAGTACGGCTCCGAAGTTGTGGGCGGTGGGTGTGCTGGCAATGTCCGGCTGAGGGGCGTCGACGCCGTTGCCGGTGAGCGCGGCGTCGGCGGGACTCTCGTCCGGATCGTCGCTCACGATGCGAAGCGTCGCGGCCTTGGGCCCGATGGACTGAGGCTGGAAGCTCACCTCGACCCACTGGGTGTCGCCCGGGGCCAGGGTGAAACCTCCGCTCGTGACGAGCTCGAAATCCGCCGCGTCCGGGCCCTCGAGGGTGACCGCGGAGACCTGAAGGTCGGCGAGTCCCTCGTTCGTGATCTCGAACATCCCCGGCGACCCGGCCCTCAGCCCCGGGGGCGCTGCGATTGCCACGTCCCCGAAGTCGAAGCTCGCGGGTGTCATCACGATGTCCGGGGTCGGAGCGAGTCCGATGCCGGTGAGCGGCACGTCGAGCGGGTCATCGGCGGGATCTGGATCGTTGCTGTCGATCTGAAGGAGCGCACCCTTGGGGCCGACGGTCGTGGGGCGGAAGCTCACGTCCACCCGATGCGAGTCACCCGGCGCGATCGTGAAGGAACCATCTCCGCCGTCGATCCTGAATTCGCCCGGACTGGCCCCCCCGAGCGTGACCGCGGACACCTGGAGGTCGGCGACACCCACGTTCCGGATCTGGAACTCCTGCGAGCGACTCGAGTCGACAACCACATCGCCGTACGCGTGGTTGGAGGGCGACGCCGCGATCTCCGGGAAGGTGATTCCCTCGCCCGCGAGCGCAACGTCGAACGGACTCTCGTTCGGGTCGTTGCTGACCAGGCGCAACGAGGCGCTCTTCGCGCCACCCGTGGTCGGAGCGAACAGGACCCCGATCGTACGAATCCGGCCGGGAGCCAGGGTGAAAGCCTCGCCGCCCGAGACGATCACGAACTCGGAGGCGTCGCTCCCGGTCAGCGTCGGCGCGTCGACGATCAGATCCGTCGTGCCGTCGTTCCGCAGCTGGAACGTCGTCGTCGAAGTCACGCCGACGTCCATGGCGCCGAAATCGAAGGTGCCCGGAACGGCGGTGATGTCGGGGCTGTCGCCGCTGCCGCCCCTGATCTCCACGCCGATGACGGCCCAGTCCGCGGTCGAGCTGAAAGAACCTGCCAGGCGTACTTCGCCCGGCGTCTCGATGAACTGATCGACCACTGAAATGCCGGTGGTGTTCCCTCCGGCGGCGATGCTCGCCTCGTCGCGCGTGCTCCAGCCGGAGCCGGCGTGGTGGATCCGCTGGCGCTTCGCGACGGCGCCGAACACGATGGCATCGTCGGAGCTCGCATCGAGATCCAGGCGGTAGTCCTTGCTGTCGGAGCCGCCACTGCACGAGCCTTGCACGCCCTTCGTGTTCTTGGACGAGACCGTTCCGAACGGGTCGTTCGGATCCCCACCGGAGTACCGCGCCACCACGATGACCGCGGACGCCGGGGCCTCCTCGAAGGTGGCCGTGACGGCGTTACCACTCGTCGCGCCGGTCGCGGCCCAGACCTCCACGCCGGTCTGCCCGCGTCCTCCGCACTGCTCCTCGAGGCGCGACCACGTGGCGCCGAGCCCCGTGACGCTCGAGACGTCCACGTGATACCGCGAGCTGATCGCGGCGAGGTAGGTGCCGCCGCCCCCCGAGAGGCCGCTCGCGGTGACGGACGCCGACCCCATCGAACCGCCGCTCGCGCTCTCCTCGAATACCACCGGTGCAGCCGAGTAGACTCCGGCCCCGTGGAGCGCCAACTCGGTCACCGGTCCCCAGGGATCGTTGCTCGTAACGGACAAGGAGGCGTCCTTCGGTCCCACCACGAGCGGCGTGAACCGCACCACCACGTCGACGCTGTCGCCCGGAGGCAGGAGAAAGGGGGTGCCGCCCCCCTCGAGGGAGAAGTCCGCCGCCTCACTGCCGGCGATCGCCATGTCCGTGATGTCCAGGTCGAGGTTGCCCTCGTTGCGGATCGTGATCGTGCTCGCGGAGTCGGAACCCACGCGCACCGCGTCGAAGTCGACAGCGGTCGGAGTGATCGCGATGCCCGGGGCCACTCCCTGACCCGTGAGCGTCAGGTCGAGCGGATTCTCCCCGGTGTCCGGGTCGTTGCTCTCAACGAGCAGGATCGCGTTCTTCGGGCCAATCCCCGTGGGCCGGAAGGTCACGACGACCCGTTGCGAGTCGCCCGGTGCGAGCATGACCGGGTCGCCTCCCGAATAGATGGAGAAGTCAGCTGGGTTATCGCCCGCGAGTGCGATCGACGAGACGTCGAGGTAGCCGTCTCCCACGCTCTGGATTTCGAACCCGTACGAGTGGCTCCGGCCGACGACCTCGTCGCCGTAGTCATGGGAGGTGGGCGTCACTTCGATGTCCGGGATCCCCTCCCTCTGGATCGTGTACGAGTCGATGAGCGTGCCCCCGCCGGCGATGGAGTGGAACTCGAACGTGATTTCCTGGCCGTCGGCCACGACGAGCATGGTGCCGTAGTCGTCGTTGTACCGCTCCCCTCGGTCGTGCTTCCGAAACTCCGAAGACTCCTGCCGCCCGCGCCGCAGACGAAGTAGGGGTAGGCATCCTGGACGATGCGCTCGTAGTCGTGATCGTGGCCGGACAGGACGGTCGTCGCGCCCCACTCCTCGAACGGCCACTGCATGACGGGGTTGTCGCCGTGGCTTCCGCTCGAATAGGGGGGATGGTGGAACATGACGATCTTCCAGGGGGACGTCGATGCGCTCAGCTGCGCCTCCAGCCACTGCGCCTGATCGGAGTCCGCGGAGCGGCCGTCGGGCTCCGGGGCGTTGCTGTTGATCGCGAAGAAGTGGATGGGGCCGAGCACGAAGTCGTAGTAGCGTTCGTTGCCGGACGTGTTCGTCGTCTGGATTCCCGCTCCCGGGAGCGTGAAGTAGTCGAGGTAGCCGTCGACACCGTCGCCGTCATCGTAGTCGTGGTTGCCGAGGCACGTGAAGAAGCGATTCTGCGGCGATCCCTGGCCGTAGTCCCCTGTGTAATCTCCGATGTAATCTGAGTAATACTTGCCGACGTTTACGTCGATCGGGGTGCTGCCGTAGCTGTTGTCGCCGAGAGTGACGATAGCGTCGACGCCGAGGCTGTCGACGAGTACGGCGACGGCGAGCTCTTCGGGCGAATCGTCCCCGTAGTCGCCGAATACGGCGAGACGGACCGGAGCGGCGGGAGCGGTGGTGGCCGCCAGGGTGAAGCTGACGAGGGCCAGAAGGGCGCTCGTGAGCAGTCGAGACCAGGGGCGCGGAGCGGAGTGAGTCGACAATTCTCGGGATTCAATAAGGTAAAAGACTGCGGCCAGCCGTGATTGTAACTTGTCATGACATCCAGTGGGGCGAAAAAGTGAGGAGAAGAAGATGAAGGCGCAAATGCGTTGCGCCCTCGAAGCCAGATCAGGAAGCGCGTTCCCGCCAATCGCGCATCCGAGAGCAAGTAGTGGCAATGATCGACAATAAAGCCATCAACATGCCAGGAATCACTCGAGCTATGGGTCGCGACGCGTTGGCGGGCTACCAACCGTCCGGCAATGGAAGCACGAACGCTTCCTGCGGATCGATCGCCTTCTTCTTGAGCTTCTCGTCGTAGACGAAGACGAGGCTCTCCCGCGGTTCGAACCAGCCCATCCCTTCCCAGTTTGCGTGGCGAGTCTCCTTCGGCCACGCATCGGCGAGATCGAAGGGCTCGCCGTACGGTTCGCCCTCGTCGGTGAAGCGCTGGAGCCACTTGTAGCAGTATTTGAGCGGCTTCCCGCCGTCGGACTCGGGGCATTCGTCGGGCCACCCTCGGGCGGGCTTCTGGCCGTAGCCGGAGCTCAAGAGAACGATGAAGCCCCACTCCTGTTTCGCGCCGATCTCCCATTGATGCCACACGAGATCGGGGGCGCGAAATCGCTGAGCGAAGGGTTCGTCGCCGGGCGGCAACGGGACCCGAAGCTCGAACTGGGAGACGACACGCTTGCCCTTGACGCTGACCTCGTTCGCGTCGGCATCGAGGTCGTGGATCACGACCACGGGACGGAGCGCGTTCTGGCAGACCATCGGAGCGACCGGCGCCGGAAGACGGTCGGGGTCCGGGTAGCCGCCCTCCCAGAGGACCGCGACGCGGGCCCGCCTGCCCTCGAGGGGACGTACGGCGAGGCCCTCCAGGCCGCGACCCCCGAACTCGGCCATCGAGTGGTCGTAGCCGGCGACGATTCCTTCTTTGTCGAGCAGGCAGAACAAGCGTTCGGACAGGATCACGATGCGCCCGTCGGGGAGCACGTTGATCGACTCGAGATCCGCGGCGTACGGTCCGGCTGCGAGCTCGAGCCGCGTCAAACGGGCGGGATCGATGCGAATACGCGGAGGCTGGGTGCCCGCGAGAGGGAGGCGATAGTACGTGCCCGGCTCGTGGTCGCCGACGATGTAGAGGTCTTCGCCGATCCTCGTGACCCCCGACGCCTCCTCGATCCCTTCGATCGACGCGGCGGGCGTCGGCGAGGACTCGACGCCTCCGGAGACGCACCCGAGCGCCGAAACTGCGAGCAGCCCCACGGGAACGAGAGGTCGCACCCTCGTCACGGCGTGGCCGATCCCGTGAACAGCAGCACGGCGACCTCCAAGAGGCTCAGAAACAGGATTCCACCGGCGCGGCCGAAGGACTGGCGCCTCAACACGCCCTGGGAGATCCGCCATCCGAAGAACAGCGCGGCCAGGACCGCGCCGAGGAGCGCCATTCCACGCCCGGTCTCGTTGCCGTTGAACATGAGGAGCGAGCCGACGAGGGCGAGGCCGCCGACCACGACCCCCCCGAGCAGCGACGGAAGGCTCCGTGCGAACCGCCAACCGGCCCAGCCACCGCCCCCCATCGAAACCGCGTACAGGAGCGTGAAGAACGCCTGGAACGTCAAGCTCGCCTCCGTCCGAGGAGGGACTATATACTCCGAGTCGAGATCGTAGAATGGGGGAATGATGGGACGCTTCAAGCCGCCCCCCGAGGATCCAACCGGGTCGAGCGACTGCCCGCCTGTGCTCCCCGGTCTTCGGGCGGAATCCCTCGCTCGCCTCGAAGACGCGAAGACGTCCCACCGTTACGAGCGAGGTCAAGTCCTTCACTACGAGGGGAACCCCTGCACGGGAGTGCACGTGATCGCGTCCGGGCGGGCGAAGCTCGTTCGGACCACCGCGGCGGGTCGACATTGCATCCTCCGGATCGCCAATCCGGGAGATGTGCTCGGGTTGGACGCGTTGCTCGCCGCCGATCGGTGTTACTCGGCGACCGCCGCGATGCTCGAGGCCGGCGTGGTGTCCTTCGTCGAGCGCGATGTCTTCATGAACGTGATCAGAAGCGATCCGTCGGCGGCGGAGGCAGTCTTCGGAATCCTGTGCGAGTGGACTCGCAGATCGGACGAGGAACGTCTCGAGCTCATCGGCAGCGGCGTTCGCGAAAGGACCGCCCGCGTGCTCGTGCAGCTCGCTCGGGACCACGGTGTCGCTGCGGGATCCGGCGTGCTGATCCGGATGAAGCTCTCGCGCGAGGAGCTCGCGGAGATGATCGGTTCGGCGGCCGAGACCGTGACGCGACAGCTCGCCGAGTTCCGCGAGAGCAACCTCGTCAAGCTCGACGGTCGCAAGATCGTCGTGATCGACGTCGAGGGACTCTCACGCGTCGGGCACCCTCAGGAATTTTCCGTTTCTTGACGAAGATCAACCTTTTTTCTGATGATCGTCATGGTGTCGTGCGCTCAGATGCTTATCTTGGAACGTGCACACCGGGAATCGATCGACATAGGGGGCCGGTCGTTCCCGATCCCGGGAAACCGGGAAGTGTGGCGACGCCGGGTATCACCCGGCCGCGACGGCGAGCAACTCGCCGACTAAGCAAGTCCAGGGAAGTCTCGACGGCGCCGGACCCCAACCGGCCCAGAGGACCGTAGTCCGTGGGCCCGTGAACGAGGCGCTGAGCGGAAGCGGGGATACGGATCCCCGATCGAGGTTTCCCGAGCGGAAGGTGAGGAGGCCAAGAATACCGGCACGAGCCCGGAGCCCCGAGAGTGCTCGGGGGAAAACCAGGGCCTGCGATCCGAACCCGCTTTTCGTTCGCATCCCCCGCTCGTCAGTCGGCTTTCGGCCACAGGCGGGCGGGGGATTTTTTGTGCCCAGGGAGCCGAGAGTGTGCCGATTAGGGTAGAATGGGGGCCCATTCTGCGAGAAGGAGACTGAGATGACGGTCGATGTGAGGGCGAACACCTTGATCGAGACGATACGTGATCGGCTCGGGCCGGACGCTTCGCTCCTGGAACACACTTGTCAGACGATTCCGAAGGAGCGCTTGAGTCTTCCGGGCCCCGACTTCGTCGATCGGGTTCTGACCGACTCGGACCGCCCCATCGCCGTCAATCGTGCCTACCAACAGCTGCTGAATCATGGTCGCCTCGCCGGCACCGGCTACGTTTCTTTGCTGCCCGTGGATCAGGGCATCGAACATACGGCCGGCGCCTCCTTCGCGCCGAACCCGGCCTATTTCGATCCTGAGAACATCGTGAAGCTCGCGATCGAAGGCGGCTGCAACGGCGTCGCGACGACACTCGGCGTGCTCGGTATGGTCGCACGCAAGTATGCGCATCGAATCCCGTTCATCCTCAAATTCAATCACAACGAGCTGCTCACCTATCCGAACAAGTACGACCAGACGCTGTTCGCGAACGTGCGCCAGGCGTTCGAGATGGGATGCGTGGGTGTCGGCGCCACGATTTACTGGGGCTCGGAGGAGTCGTCTCGTCAGCTGCAGGAAGTGTCGGATGCGTTCCACCTGGCCCACGAGCTCGGGATGGTCTGCGTTCTGTGGTGCTATCTGAGGAACCCGGCCTTCAAGAAGAACGGTACCGACTATCACGCGGCCGCCGACCTCACGGGTCAGGCGAATCACCTCGGCGCCACTCTCCAAGCGGACATCGTGAAGCAGAAGCTGCCTACGAACAACGGCGGCTTCCGGGCGATCGGGTTCGGCAAGACACACGACAAGGTCTACTCGGAGCTGACCACCGATCACCCGATCGACCTCTGCCGCTACCAGGTCGCGAACAACTACATGGGACGCGTCGGTTTGATCAACTCCGGAGGCGCGTCCGGCGAGAACGACCTGCACCAGGCGGTGTGCACCGCGGTCATCAACAAGCGCGCCGGCGGCATGGGACTCATCTCGGGTCGAAAGGCGTTCCAGAAGCCCATGAGTGATGGCGTCGAGCTGCTGAACGCCATCCAGGACGTCTATCGCTGCTCGGACGTGACGGTGGCGTAGGTCGCAGCCTGCAATGCGAAATCGAGGGGCTCCGGTCGGGAACGACCGGGGCCCTTCTTACCGCAGGATCGTCACCTTTTTCGACGAGACGAACTCGTCGGCCTCCACCCGCAGGAAGTAAACGCCGTTCGGCAGTCGACGTCCCCGCGCGTCGCGGCCGTCCCACTCCACGCTCACGTCGCCCTGGTGAACGTCGCGGCGATCGATCGCGGCGACGCGCCGACCGCCGGCGTCGAAGACGTCGAGGCGCCACGATTGCGGGCGAGGCACACGAAACTCGATCCTGACTTGGGAGGCGGCCACCGGGTTCGGCCGAGTCCGGATCTCGGGAATGGCGAGGGCCCCGTCGGATTTCGTGCGGGTAAGCGTCGCGGACGGCGAGTACCCGACAACCCGTGACTCCGACAGAAGGGCGAATCGGTAAGTGTAGCTCTTGCCCACTTCCGCGGATCCGTCAACGAACTCGGCCCGCCCGCCCCGGATCGGAAGTTCGCCGGAGATCTTCGTCCAGTGGATTTGAGGATCCTGGGATCGCGCCTTCATCGCCTGCTCCGGCGTGAGCAGCCCTTCCCGGTACGCCTCCGCCACTTCGCGACGAAACCGCTGAGCCGCTGCGGCCCCGTTCGGCTCACCCTCGTGCCGTTCGACGAAACACGCGTCGTACGCGAGCGCCCCGTGAAGCCGGACGAGGAGCCCGGCCGGCCCCGGGACTCCCTCGACGAACACCGGCAAGTCCGCCGACGTCGCGTCCTCACCGCCCTCGAGAAGGTACGCACGACCTCCGGGCGGACCCGACAGCATCTGTGATCCGGCCATCACGTCGGGGCGGGAGTTCCCGGTGAGGTCGGACACGCCCTTGACGTAGTAGAGCCGATTGCCGGTGTTGTACTTCCACACTTCGGTCCCGGTCACGCCGTCGAGCAGGTACACGAACTGGTCGAACGATCCCGCGACGACGTCGTTGATGCCGTCCGCGGTCAGGTCGGCGACGCGCGACACCGTCCATACATCGCCGCCCGTCGGAAAGCTCCAGATCTGGGTGCCATCGGCGCCGGAGATCACGAACGCTCGGTCGTCCCACGTGCCGATGGCGGCGTCCTGTGCCCCGTCGTCGTTCACGTCGTCGAGCACCGCGATCTGCTGCACGTACGCGAACCCCGGAAAGACCGATTCCCAGAGTGTGTCGCCCGTGACACCGTTGAACGCGAGCACGCTGGAGTCCCAGGTGCCCGCGAGCACGTCGTTGACGGAGTCCCCGGAGATGTCTTCGATCCGGGCGGCCGCGAGGCAGCTGCCCGCGAGCGGGTGATCCCACACCACCGGGTTGGCCGTGCTGCCGCCGCGCAGGCACCAGACGTGGTCCGCGTTGTCGCCGACGCCGATGACCACGTCGCCCTTTCCATCGCTCGTGACGTCTTCCAGCGCCGCCGACGCGAAGACGGCGTCGACGAGATTCAGGCTCCAGAGCAAGGTGCCGTCCTGGCCGCTCATGTGGTAAACGCGGTTGTTGTCGGAGCCGCATCCGAACACGACGTCGGGAAACGAGTCGCCGTTCGTGTCCGGGATCCAGGAGATGGTGTAGACCCAGCCGGACTCCGGAGGAATCGGCGGCGAGTCGGAATAGGTATCGAAATCCCAGTGGACGGCGCCGTTCGTCCCGTCGATCACGTACGCGGTGCGCCCACCCCAGGCCGTACCCAGGAGCACATCTTCGGTGCCGTCCCCGGTCAGGTCGGGGGTGACCTGCATGCACTCGTCGCCCCAGCCTCCGCTGTGGCTCGGTCCTCCGGGCGGCCGGGTGGACCAGATCGTCGTGGCGAGAGGACCGGGTGATCCGCCGCTCAGGCAGTAGAGGTGGTCGCCGGTGCCGCCCGCGTCGTACGACTCGAGGACGATGTCCGGGACGTCGTCGGAGTCCTGATCCTCGATCTCGTCGATGGTATTCACGTCCTCGATGCCCTGAAAGAACCAAACGAGGTCGCCACCGCCCGCAAATACGCGGGCGGGAAGAAACCCTAGCGCGAGCAGCGGCAGAGCGAGGCGAGCCCATCGGCGGCCTCCGCGTCGCCGGCGATTCTCGTGGGCGGAGCGCGACATGGAACGAACCCCCTGGCAAAAGTGGCGGCGTCGGTTCGTTCGAAGAATTTACCACGAAGAAGTGGTAGGATTCTCGGGTTCCCTGGAGAGTGGCTTCACGGAGGAAGTCATGAAGGTTACGAAGACGAGAGTGTTCGACGCGGTTCGCGGGGGCGCCCGGCCGATCCCGGCCGGCGACGAACTCGGGCTGTTGCCGATCACGGACGAGGACGACGACGGGACTGACCTTCATCGCCTGGCGAGGGGCGAAATCGCTCCCTTCCAGAGAACCCATGTGGCGAAGTCGCGCGTCACCGCCCCGGCGGAATCGCCGAGTGCGGGGGATTGAAGCGCCGGCCGTCGCTCGATCCTGATCTCGAGGAGATGCGGCGCCTCGGTCACGCCGCAATCGATCGCATCGTCGAGCACCTGGCGTCGCTGGGCGAGCAGCGCGTTGCGCGGCGCGGTACGGCGTCGGAGTTTGCCGCGCTCGTGGACGAGCCCCTGCCCGAAGAGGGCTTCGGTGAGGAAGACTCGCTCCGGTTCTTCTTCGAGCGGGTCGTTCCGAGCATGACGCGGGTGAACCATCCGCGGTTTCACGCCTACATTCCGTGTCCGTCGAGCTTTGCCGGTGCGCTCGGTGAGATCCTGGCGGCGGGGACGAATCCGTTCGTCGGGAGCTGGCTCGGGGGCGCGACGGTCTCGTCGCTCGAGCTGACCGTGCTGCGCTGGATCGCGGAGACGGTCGGATACCCGTCCGACGGCGCCGGCATCCTCACGAGTGGCGGATCGATTGCGAACCTCGTGGCGTTGGCGGCGGCGCGAGCGAAGTTCGGTCGGGAAACGCTGGATAGCGGGCGGATGTATGTTTCCGAAGAGGGACACGCGTCGATGAACCGAGCGGCGACGCTGCTCGGGTACGCCCCGGACGCAGTGCGTCGCGTACCCGTCGACGATCGGCTTCGGATGAAGCCAGATCACCTCCGACGCTGGATCCACGAAGATCGGGCCGCGGGGTTACGGCCGTTCTTCGTGTGTGTCAACGCCGGCACGACGAACACCGGCGCGATCGACCCACTGGAAGAGACGGCGGATCTCTGCGCGGAACTCGAGCTCTGGCTTCACGTCGATGCCGCCTACGGCGGGTTCGCCGCGCTCACGGAGGAGGGGCGCGCCCTCCTCGCGGGGATGGATCGGGCGCACTCCTTGACGGTCGACCCGCACAAGTGGCTGTACGTGCCGATGGGCGTGGGGTGCGTGCTGCTCAGGGACGCAGAGGCCCTGGAGACGGCGTTCTCGGAGCATTCCGACTACCTGCAAGATCTTCCCCCGGACGAGGTGAACTTCCTGGATCGTGGTCCCGAGTTGTCGCGTCCGGGTCGTGTGCTGTCGGTATGGATGCTGCTGCGTTCGTTGGGACGTCGAGAGCTCGCGCGCCACGTGGAGAAGGACTTCCGGCTGGCGCGGCTCGCGGCCGATTTGATTCGCGCCGACGATCGGTTCGAGCTCGTCGACGAACCCCAGATGACGGTCGTCGCGTTCCGCCACCGTGCCCAGGCGGGTGAGACCGAGGAACACCGGGCCGCCCGCGACTTGGAGCTCATGGAGAAGACCCTGGCCGACGGTGGGTTGATGATGTCGACCACGTTGACCGGCGGACGGACGGCGTTGCGTTTTGTCGTCATGAATCACCGAACCACGGAGGACGACGTGCGGCGTTCCGTGGCGAGCATCCGAGAGCTCAGCTAGCCTTCTTTCGGTCTTCTCAGCGATCCCGCGATGAAGCGCGTCCTCTACGGGCCTCGACGGCGGGATATGTCCAGACATATTGTTACAAGCCGGACGCATCTGGTATAATGTCATCGCGATAGCATTTGCTACTTGTGAATTTCTTTGTCGTAGATGTCCGATTTTGGAGGAGAGCGGCAGGTGGTGGGAATCCGACGACGAATCGCCGACTCGGCGGCCCAGTGGGGCCTCTCGCCCCGCGCGGTCCCGTGGGTGTTCTGGACGCCGCTCGTAGGGGCGGCTGTGATCGCGGCCCTCCGGCTGAACAAGGACGTTTACCGATTCTTGCTGATCGAGGACGGGCCGGTCGAATGGGCGCAGTTCCTCTGCTTCGCAATCGCTTGCATCTTTTCCGTGGGGATTGCCTCTCGCCGATTCAAGGCCGGCCACCGGGGCCAGGGGCTCACGTTCTTGGCGTTGGCCGCGGTGACCTTCCTTCTGGCGGGCGAGGAAATCGCTTGGGGTCAGCGCATCCTCGGTCTCGAAACCCCGGAAGCCCTGCGAAAGATCAACGAGCAGGAGGAGATCACGCTTCACAACGTGGGTGACGTCCTGGATGTCCTGAACGTCGTCATGTTGGCGATCGGCCTGGTCGGCTTCCTGGCCTGCCTGTACGGCGAGCGGCTGAGGCTCGGACGCTTCTGGGATCGAGCGGACCACCTCTTCGTCCCCCCGGTTTTCCTCGCGCCGAGCTTTCTCGTGCTGTTCCTCTACAAGCTCTTCCGGGCGACCATCTGGACGAAATCCGGCTTCACGATCACCAAGTACGGTGAGTGGGCCGAGCTGTGTCTGGCGTTCGCGCTCGGTCTCTTCGTCTGGCTGAACTACCGGCGGCTCGCCACGGCGCACTCTACGGTGGGCGAGAGTGTGGCGAACGCCCCGACCGAAGCGGAGCCGGCCACGGGGCCAATCCGGCGGATCATACTTCGGCGTTCGCGCCCGATCGAAGCGCCCGCGGAGACCTCTCAGTCCTCGCCGCCCCGGTAAGCGCCCCGGTCCCCGCGAGACGTCACGTCCCGCCGCACGGTCGATGACACTCACGGTGGCGAGAATCGGAGATCTTGGGCTATAAGATCGGGAGGAGATCCCGCTCATGGCCCACCCGCTTCTGTCGCCGTTCGCGTCGCAGCCGCCCCGGCTCCGAGACACGCGGCATGTCTTGCTTCCTTTTCTGCTCGCCGCGTGCTCGACGACGCCTTCCACGCGCGATGTCCGAGTCACGATCGTCGACGAAGTGGGCGACCCTCTTCCCGGCGCCGTGTTCTACGCCGAGGCCTACGACGAGTCCGGCGCCTTCGCTTTCCTGACCGCCCGGGCCGGCGAAGCGGGAGTGCTACCCGACCAGGCGCGCGAGCCGCTCAAGATCGCCTGGCGCCCAGACGCCCGCCTCGCTCTGGCGGCCTTCCATCCTGGCTACCGGCCGGTGGTCCTGCGAGATCCCTCGCGGCGGATCCAGAGCGATGGCGCGCTCATCACCCTGACTCGCGGTGGCCCCGAGCCGCTCGTCGTCCGGTTGTCCTTTCCCTTCGAGGAGCAGCCCGATCTCGCGGAACGTCTGGGCGCGCCGGAGTACGGTGAGCTCCGAGCCGCCTTCCGACGCGCTTATGCGGCTCTCCGAACCGATGCCGGCGGAACTCCGCCGAAGGCCCTCGAGCGCAAAACTTCCACACTAGACGCAATCGAACGCAGAAATCCTCTCCAGGCACTGGACGAAGCGGCCGAAGATGAGGAGAGTGGCTCGCTTCAACCCCCGTCGGAGAATCACCAGGAATGAAGCTCGGAATCACCAAGATCTGGCTGCTCATTGCCTCTCTGGGGATCGTCGCCGGCCCGGCCACGGCCTCCGCATTCGACCATCCCGGGACCGGATCGGCCAGGCTTCTGGCCCCTCGTCTGGAGAAAGCGTCGGCGGTCGTGGACTCGCGGGGCGCCGCCGAGAGGCAGCGAGAGATTTTCCGCATTCTCTGTGGCGGCGCGATGAACCTCGACCTCGGTGTCTCCGATCACCTGTGGCGGGTGGCGGAGAGCCTCGCGGTGGCCGACTGGCAACCGCCGAAGGTCACGATTCGGGTCGTCGTGACGCAGCTCCCGGCGGCCGGCTGACCAAGCCGTCGCTCCACTCCGACCCCGACTTCTTTGTTCTCCCGGTGACGGCTGTCGTGTCGTCGCACCCGCTCGGTCCGCCGCAGGAGCGGAGAGCCCGGAACTCGCCGAGTCCCGGGCCCCCGCAATCTCACTGCCGGGAGAGGTGCACGAGCTTCCGCGTCTGCGAGGAGCTCTCCGAGTCGAGGCGATAGAAGTACACGCCCCCCGCCACGCGGCGTCCATTCGAGGTGCCGTCCCAGGTGACGGCGTGCTCGCCGGCGGGAAGCTCGGCGTTCACGAGCGACGTGACGACGCGACCGGCCACGTCGTAGACCGTGACCTTCGCGTGCGAATCGCGACTCAAGGTGAACGCGATCTCCGTCCGCTGCCGGAAGGGGTTCGGTCGCGCCGGCGCGAGAGCCGTGCGGACGCCCCACGTCGGCGTCGTGATCTCGACCGGGCCGTAGAGGTCCTCCTCCCCCGCGACGCCGACGGCGCCGACCTTGTAGAAGTAAGTCGTGGAGGGTCGCACCTGCGAGTCCACCCAGCGGTAGGGGCTGTGCCCGCGCACGAGCTCGTCCGTGAGTCGCGTGTACTGGCCGTGCCGCGCGCGGCTCCGGTAAACGTGGAAGCCGTCGTGGTCGATCTCGAGCGACGTACTCCACTCGATCCCGATCCCCGGCGAGCGCAGATCGACCGTCGCCCGCAACCCGGACAGCTCGACCAGTGTCGGCTGGGCGAGGACCTCCATGCAGTAGAAGCCCTCGATGTCGTCGGCCGTGCTGGACGTTCCCGCGGTGTCGACGTCGGCCGTGAAGTAGATCTTCACGTTGCCGAGGTCCCGGTCGCTCAGCGTGAGCGACGAGATCCCGGTGAACGACGAGATCGCCGTGCCCCCGTCGATCACTCCGTCGCCGTCCAGGTCGACCGAGTCGCCGTCCTGGAGCAGTAAATCGTCGTTCAGGAACAGCGCCTCGTTCGCGTTGGCGTCGACGTCCCAGATGTACGCGATGTCACCGTCCGCGTTCAGGTATGCGCCTTCGATCGAGCCCGAGACGATCTTGCCGCCTACCACGTCGCCCTCGCGGACGATGATGGCGCCGTTCTTCAGGATGAACTCGTCGGTGGCGGTGTCCCCGTCCGTGTCCCCCGTGAAGAAGAAATCGCCGGCCTCGTTGATTCCGGTGTAGTCGAAGTTGTCCCAGGCCTCACCCCCGATGCCGCCGACGGACAGGGGGATCATGTTGCCCTCCTGGACGAGGGTGCCGCCGAGAATCAGGCCCTCGCCGGTGACCACCATGGCGTTGTCGGACGCGGAGGTGCCTTCCATCTGCACCTCGGCGATGTAGTCGCTCGCGAGCTCCGAGAACCGGTAGTCGAAGCTGACGGTGTTCGCAGTGCTCAGAACGGCCGGCAGATTCGGCACGGCGTCGCCGCCGAGCAGGAGCGGTAGACCGGTCTCACCGAAGAACAGACCGCGGTTCTCCGTATTGCCTCCCTGGGTGCTCGTGAGTCCGCCGACCCAGAACGGGATGCCGTCGGCGCTGATACCGGGGCGGGAACCGAACCGCCACCACTGGCCGGGAATGTGAGCGTAGGGGTCGCCTTCGACGGCGAGTGGATCGTCGTCCTTCCAGACCGAATCGAAATCACCGACCGGACCCCCCGAGCCCGACGCGCTGTACGCGACCGACCCGGAGTTGTCCATGCCGTAGAAGCTCTCGAAGCTCTCCTGTACGAGGCCGCCGAACGTGCCCTCGGTCCGGATGTTGGCACCGGGTCCACCGCTGGCGTGGCCCCAGACGTGGCTGAGGGTGGTCGTTCCGTCGGTCGAGTTGACCGTCGCGGCGAAGCCGTCGGCGTGATTGACGGCCGTGTTGTTGATGGCGTTCACGGCGTGATTGGCGCCACCGGCAGGGTAGGGGTCGCCCTCGTTGAGGAGCGAGGACGCGACGAGAGTGCCGGCGGTGCCCGGAGCGCCGGCCAGGAGGCCGAGCGTCACCACGAGCGTCGTGCCGAACAGAACCTGTCGTAAGGATCGTGACATGACTCCTCCCGCGGGGTGGAAGTCGGGAGCGGCGGATTCGCTTCGGTGGGTGGCGGCGGCGCAGGAATCCGGCGGGCGAGCCCGCAGCCGGAGGGTACGTCCGGGAAGAACCGGATTCAACGGTCAGCTTTTCGGGTGGCAAGGGCGCCGCGGCTCGCTATTCCCTCACCGCAGGATGACGAGCTTCCGCGTCTGTCGAAGCTCTCCCATCTCCAGTCGGTAGAGGTACGTGCCGCTGCTCACGTGATCCGCGTTCCACTGGACGGAAGAGCGACCGGCTTCGACTTCCTGGTCGAGGAGGGTCGCCACCTCCTGTCCGAGCACGTTGAACACGCGCAGGGTCACGTGACCGGAGCGAGGGAGTGCGAACCGAAACGTCGTCGCCGGTCGGAACGGGTTGGGATAGTTCTGCGCCAGCGAAAAGGTCGCGCTCGTGGCGGCGGCCGTCTCGACGACGGAGGTGGGACACATCGTGAGCTGAACCACGTACGTGCCGGCCTCGTCGGTCTGGGTCTCCCGAACCTGCACTCGGTAGGGATTCTCGGTCAGGAGCAGCGGGCCGCAATCGGCGCTCTCCGCAACCGTGAATGCTCCGCAGCTGGCGGCGGGTTGCCCTCGCCGGTTGACGAGACGCCACGAGACATCGAGCTCGTCGACCCCCGCCACCGCGACGTGGATCACGTGCCCTTCACTCGCGTTGAAGCTGATCAAATCGTTGTCGATCGGGTCCTCCAGCATTCCCACGACGACGGTCGAGTCGTCGCACGAGAGAAACGTGTCGTCACAAGTCAGACCGGCCGTGAGCGTCTGGAGGTGGGCGACGTAGCTTCCGGTCTCGCCAAGTGCTGCGCCGATCCGATCGCGAACCTCGATCCGGTAAGGGTTGCCGATGGTGGGGAGGTTCGCGCAGTCGCGGTTGTCGAGGTTTGAAAACGTGCCGCAGCTCGGGGCGGGCTTTCCGGCGGCGTCGAGCACTCGCCACTCCACCTCGAACCCGGGATCGAATGGATCGATCTCGTCGAGCGTGAGGTTGAGAATCTCGCCGGGCACGACGTTGAAGCTCAACAGGTCGGTGTCGATACGGTCTTCGATCG
>JALGZO010000075.1 GCA_025774865.1 bacterium
ATCCCCACCGCGAGAGCTCCCGCATCCAGTCCGCTAAGAACCCTCGGAAGACCGTCACTATCGGCAACGGAATGCAGTCCGGACGCGGCGTGCGCGGTCGTATTTTCCTTCAAGTACAACCTCGCTCTCGCCGTTCCAAGGACGGAAGGCGCCGGGGCGAAGATGACCGGCGCAAACCTGGACCTCGGGGCTCAGACAGCGTCCATTCGATCCCGGCTCTGGAAATCCTGGAGACGGGGGGGAGCCTTTACAGGGGCGGACTCCCTCAGATTGGACGGTGAGTTCCCGGGGTCCTTGTTTGCTCCGGCCGGACCCGACCGCCGCGACTCGTTCGCCTTTCTGCCTCACGCGCGGGAGCTAGGCAAGCAAGATCCCGCTTCGCCCCCGACACCCCCGCTATTCAGCCGGTGCGTCACCTCCGCCGGCGATCCGATTCATCGCCGCGTCGTTCGGAGTTCGCTGCAGCGCGAGGCGGGCGTGCCGCGATGCGTCCTCCCCCCGGCCGAGGCCGTCGTAGGCGACGGCGAGATTCGCATGAATCCCGGGCGGTGACTCCCCGAACTTCAAGATCTCCTCGAACTGCTCTGCCGCGGCGGCGAACTCCCCCGCGGTGCCGAGCTCGGTTCCGTAGCGGAACCTCAGCTCCACGTCGCGCGGGTTCGCAGCGACCGCCCGCTCGAGAAGTGTTCGGGCCTCGGGCCCCCTGGCGAGGCGTGCCGCCCGCCGCAGCAATTTCGGATGATCCGGTTCCAATGAGAGCCCTTTCTGGTATTCGTCCAACGCGGCGACCGTCCGATCCTTCACCTCGTACGCGATTCCGATCGAAAGATGCGAGTTCGCGAAGGAGGCGCGCGCGTCCAGAGGGCGGTAGACGATCGCGACGAGCGGCACGCACACGAGCCCGCCGACCGCGAGCGCGCGCATGCGCCCTTCTCGCCACGCCCGCAACCCCTCGAGCAGGAAGTACGCGGCGAAGATCGCCAACGGACCCACGAGCGGCAACCGGTATCGAGAGAAGACGAAGAAGAGCGCGACCGACACCGAGTACGTCAAGAGAAAGAGGATGACGTCCGGCGGAGTCGCCCGCCGTTGCAATGCGAGCAGCAGCCCGGCGAGCCCCAGCACGCCGAACAGGCCGAATCCCGGCAGAGGCAGCCGCAGCATCGGCGCGTATCTCCGGAAGAACCGGATGTCCTCGTCGTCGGGAATCTCGAGCCGGTGGTAGAGCAGTCCGAGCTTGCGCACGAAGAGGACGGGGCCTCGCAGCGGTTCCGCCGCAAGCGTTCTCAGGCCCTCCCACCACCAGTAGCGCGAGATCTGCCCCGGCGTGAGCGGTCGCCCCGCGCGCCGGTTCGCCTCCGCCGCGAAGTCCATCTCTTCGAAGCGTGGCGTGCGCCGCACGAAATCGGGGACGTGGTAACCGCCGTGCGGATTGCCCGAGTGGGATCCGGTGTAGAAGTTCTGGCCGGCCTGCGACGTGATGGGAATGAGCTCCCCGTCCCAGACGAAGTTGTGGACGGTCGCCGGGAGAAGCCCCACCGCCGCCCCACCCGCCACGGCGAGCGCGGCCCGGCGGGTCCGCGTCTTGAGCGCCGCGACGACGACCGTGGCGACGACGAAGAGGAGGAAGTTCTCCCGCACGAGAGCCGCCCCCGCTCCGACGAAGCCGGCCGCCGCCCACCAGCGCGTCGCGGCTTCCGCCGGTCGCCGGCGAGCTTCGACGAGGAGCACGAGCGTCGTCATCGCCAGCACGAGCCCGAGCGTCGTCTTCATCACCTTTCCTTCCTCGAAGAGGAACGTGCCGTGAATGGCGACGAGCGCGCCGGCGAGGAGCCCGACCGGCACTCCGAACGTGCGTCGACCCAGGTGCATCACGAGTGCGACGTTCACCACCCCGAGCAACGCGTTGACGAGACGCGGGAACAGCAGATCCCCCCCGGAGAGAAGGTGGAGGCCGGCAAGCGAATAGGCGTAGAGCGGAGCCTGGTAGAACGGACGCCCCCGGAGAAGCTCGCCGGAGGCGATACGGTGCGCCCACGCGTCGTAGGATTCCGAGTCCAGGGGCAGAACGTCGAAGAGCGGATAGTCGCGGATCGTCAGGACGTGAGCGACGCGGAGCGCGAGCGCCACCGCGAGGACAACCGCCGCCGCGAGCCGCGCCGACCTCGGCGTCATCGCGACGACCGCTGGCGAACCGCCTCGTAGAGAAGGACGCCGGCCGACACCGACACGTTGAGCGAGTCGACGGAGCCGCGCATCGGAATCCGCACGCGAACGTCGGCGGCGTCCAGCACGGAGGCGTCGAGTCCACGCTCTTCACTGCCGACGACGATCGCGACGGGTCCGTCGAGCGGGACGTCTTCGGGTCGTGTCTCGCCATCCGGGGACGCGGCCACGAGACGGAGACCCGCCGACCGCATCCAGGGCAGGAGCTCGCCGGCGGGCGCCGTCGCGAGCGGTACCGTGAACAGGGAGCCGAGGCTCGCGCGAACGACGTTCGGGTTCCAGATGTCCGTTCCGCCCTCGGCGACGAGCGCGCTGACCCCGAACGCGTCGGCGGAGCGAAGCACCCCACCGAGGTTCCCCGGCTTCTCCACGTCGATCACCGCGAGCACGAGAGGAGCCGAACCGAGGGCGAGATCGTCCAGGGCGGCCTTCGGGATCGGGAACACGGCCACGAGTCCGTCGCGGTCTTCGCGAAGCGCGACCTTCGCCCAGGCGCGGGGCGAGAGCTCGAAGACGCGCGCATCGGTCGGACGGCAGAGGTCGAGCGCTCGAGCGCCGTCGTCGCTCGCACTCACGAGCCGAGGTTCGACGAACACCGTGATCGGCCGATGTCCCGCCTCGAGCGCCCGGGAAATCTCGCGCGCTCCCTCCACGAGGAAGCGCCCGGTCTTCCGACGCGAACGCCGGTCTCGCAGGCGAACCGCATCCTTGACCTTGGGGTTGTCGACGCTCTCGATCCGAGTCGACTCAGCCATGAAGCTCCCGCCACGAGAAGATCCCGGAACGCAGGACGGTTCCCACCGAGCTCCGGATCTCGAGCGGGCCCGCGTCGGTCGACCCCGGCTGGTCGGCGAAGGCGGCGTCGACCCGCGAGGCGAGGTCGCCCGCCCGCCACGCGCGGGTGTGGGCGGTCACGAGAACGAACCGGGGCGTGCTGGACAGGAGTTCTCGGCACGTGCGCAGAAGCGGGTCGAGGTCCTTCTCGATCTTCCACACCTCACCCTTCGGCCCACGCCCGAAGCTCGGCGGGTCGAGGACGATGCCGTCGTACGTCGCGCCGCGGCGCGCTTCTCGCTGCGCGAAACGCACCGCGTCGTCCACGATCCAGCGAATGGAAGCGTCGGTGAGCCCGTTCCGCTCCGCGTTTCGCCGGGCCCAGTTCACCACACTTCGCGCGGAATCGACGTGCGTGACCTCCGCCCCCGCGGAAGCCCCGGCCAACGTGCTGCCG
>JALGZO010000076.1 GCA_025774865.1 bacterium
GCGTCGAGTGCGCGCCCGACGCGGTACTGGGCCCGCGCCGCGACGTCGTGCTCGAAGTGGTTCGAGAGCACTCGATTGAATTCGAGGATCGCCTCGTCGAAGAGCCCCTGCGAGTAGTGGACCTCTCCGAGAAGGAACTGCGCGCGGGCGGCCACGCTGGTCGCCGGATGAGAAGTGACGACCTGGCGGAACAACGCCACCGCCGCGTCCACGTCGTCGTCGAAGTAGAGGGAGGCAGCGGCCCGGAGCTCGGCCTCCGCGCGGATGTCGTCGCGCCGGGCGGTTTCCGCGACCCGCGCGTATTCCTCGGCCGCACTCCGGTGGGCCCGGCTATTCAGAAAGATGTCGGCCTTCGCCAGCATCGCGGGGTCGCGGAGCGCGGATTCCGGGTATCGCTCGATGACCTCCTGGAAGCTCGCCGCCGCGGGAAGCATCTCGCCGGATCGCTCGTGACAGAGTCCTCGCAGGTAGGCGGCCTCGGCCCCCCGAACGCGGTCCCCGAGAACCGCGAGAGCCGCGTCACTTCGGCCGTCGAGGAACGCCAGGGTAGCTCCGGCGAGGAGCACGCGCGCATCCTCGCGCATCCACGGAGCCTCGGAGTTCACCCGACCGAGGAACTCCGTCGCCACGCTCAGCGAGTCGCGACGGATCGCGTTCCACGCCGCGGCGAGGAGAGCCTCCGACAACAACGGACTGTCCTCGTGGTCGCCGAGCCATTCCTTCCACTCGCGCGCGGCCTCTTCGTCCCGGCCGTCGAGCTCGAGCGACCGGATTGCTGCGAAACCGGCGTCGTCCGCGAAGGCTCCCTTCTTCCCGGACTTCTCGGCGCGGCGGTAGTGCTCGAGAGCCTTCGACGGCGCGCCGAGCTGGAACTGGATCTCACCCGCGAGAAGCTGCGCGGCGGAACGTCGCTCGTCGGACAGGTCGTCCTCCGAGAGGGCGTCCAGATCCGTTGCGAGACTCTGCAGAGCCGCGACGCGTTCCTCCGAAGCCAGGCGACGGGCGTCGCTGAGCCGAAGCCCCACGGCCTCCAGGGGATCGGCGGTCGGCTCGGCGCTCGCCGGAGTGACGAGCCAGAGCGCGAACGACAGAGCGGCGGTGACTTCGAGAGTGCGTCGCATGATCACCCTCCGCCTACTGGACCAGCACGGGCACGGAGCCCTGCGGACCCGCCGTCGTGATCTCGACCGTACGTTCCTTCGCGAGGATTTCGTGTCCGAGATCGTCGAGCACGGCGAAGTCGTAGCGGTAGACCCCGTCGGGCAGCGGGAGCCCGCTCTCGTCCTTGCCATCCCACATGACGTGAGCGGGAGGCTCGGACTGCCCCGCGAACTGGCGGACGACGCGATCTGATTCGTCGTAGATCGCGAGGATCCATTCCTTCGGCTCGCTCTTCGTGTGCGACTCGAGCTCGAACTTCGTCACCGCCTGCTCCCCGAGGGGAGAGAACACGGGCGGGTTGGCGCGCGAGCTGGCGAAGAAGCCGCCGAAGCGATAAGAGATTCCGAATCGGTGGGTCACGCCCAGCGTCTGGCTCGACACGCCGTAGTCCAGGCGCATGTCGGGGGTGGCGCGATAGCTGAAGCCGCCGGCCGGATCGCTCCCGTAATACCCCACGCGGAGAGCCATGTCGCGGTGGACCCAGAACTCCGTCCCCGCGTGAAAGCTCGCGCCGGGACCCTTCCGGTAGTCCATCTCCAGCCGCTGCGAACTTCGCTGGGGTAGGATTCCGCGGTCTCGCGGAACGTGAGCTTCGGTCCGGCGACGTTGAGCAGGGAGGCGCCGAGGCGGATGCTCTTCGTCACGTCGAACAAGAGTCCGAAGTCCGTGCCGAAGCCGGCCGCATCGAACTCATCGATGGCGTGCCGTACGACCTTCGCGTTCATCCCGAGCGAGACGCGCGGGTGGACCTGCTTGGATGCGGAGAGCAGGAAGGCGACGTTGCCCTCGCGAAACTCGCCCATCGGCTCGTTCAGCTCGTTCGTCTTCTCGAACTCGCCCGAGCGAAGCGACACGACCCCGAGCGCGAAGCTCGGGAGCGTGCGGTTCGGAATCGCCAGGCCGAAGCCGTACAGGGACGTGTCTTCGAAGAGCTGCGTCACCTCGAAGCTCGCCTCGTTCTGGAACATTCTCGTGACGCCGGCCGGGTTCCAGAGCATCCCGAGCGGATCGCCGACGGACGCGACGTAGGCGCCGCCGAGTCCCATCGTGCGCGCTCCCGAGTAGCGCGAGAGCCACTCTCCGGGAGCCCCACCGTTCAAGTCGTCCTGCGCGAGGGCCACGCCGCCGGTGAAAGAGACACCAACGAGAACCGCACAGAGAAGAGACGTTCGCATTCCGTGTTGGCCGCGATTCATGGTCGGTACCTCCCTATCGAACCAGGCCGATGCGGCGGCGCATGACGTGAAGGGTCTCCCCGGCACCCTGAGCCTCGACGACGGCCAGGTAGCCTCCGGTGGCGACGATGTCCCCGGCTCCGTTGCGGCCGTCCCAGCGGAACTCGTTCAGTCCCTGGCGACCACCGGTCCCGCCGGCCGGAAACTCGACGGACAGGACTTCGGATCCGAGCAGCGAGTAGATGCGAACCGTCACCTGGGCGTCGGCCGCGATCTTGTAGGCGATCGTGGTCGGCGCATCGTCGGGGTGGAAGGGATTCGGGTAGTTCGTGATGCTGCCGGGCACCTCGTTCGGATCGACGAACGCCGTCTCGATGTCGAGCGTGGATTGGAGCAATCCGGACGTCGCCCGCACGGTGCTCAACTCCGGCTCGCGCGGGCTGTGGTAGTCGGCTCGGGCCACGCCCGACGGGTCCGTCGCGGCGTCGATCGGCGTGAGCACGCCCCCTCCGGCGAGGAGGGTGAAGTCGACCGTCTGGTTCGGCACACCGTTGTTCCAATCGTCGATGACGCGCGCGGTCACGGTGGCGTGCTTGTCACCCCCGAGCCACTCCGGATCGCTGGAAAGCTCGATCGCGGTCGGCGGACCGGGGGAGACCGTGATCGGGGCGGTGACGCCCGGGTCGTTGCCGGCATCGTCGCGCACGATGAGCACGATCGCCTCGGCGAACGTGTACGTTTCCTGGACGGAGCGCGTCCCCTGCAACAGCTGGAAGCGGGTGTTGAGGAGCGTTCCCTGTCCCGGATCCTGCGTGGACGCGTTGCGGACTTCGATGTCCACGAACGAGTTGATCTCCTGGATCACACTGCCGGCGTCGTTCACGACCGAGACGGTCAGCGTGAACGGCTCCCCGGCCTGGACGTCCACGGGAGTCGCGGACGCTTCCAGGTGGAAGCCGCTGGAGATCGCCCGCACCTGCGTCGTGCTCGTCGGCATGGAGTTCGTCACGTTCTGCGCCGTGATCTGCTGGAACCCGCCGGTCGACAGCCGCATGCTCAGATCGGCGCGACCGTCGGTCATCGCGGTGTCGGGAGGCAGCTCCGCGAGCGGATCGCCCGAGGAGAGGCGGATCACGTCCGTGACCCCGGCGACCGGATTCCACCAGGCATCCGTGGCGTACACCGTGACGGTGAACGCGAAGTTGATCGACTGGTCGGTCGGCGTGCCCGAACGGCCCTCGGCCGTTCCCGGGGCGATCACTTCACCCGGAGCGATGAGAACGATGTTCGTGTACGGCCCGGACAGGACCGTCACGTCGCTCGACGTGTGATCCACGATGCCGCCCGTGTCGAGGTCGGTCGCGGAGATGTTCTGGGTGCCGGCCTTGAACAGCGTGGCGGGGAGGATGACCTCTCCGTTCGCGAGCGTGGTCTCGGTGGGAATCCCGGCGAAAGGATCCGACGAGCTCAAGCCGACGCGGTCGCTGATTCCGGGAACGCGATTCCAGTAGGCGTCACACGCGCGAATCCGGATGTCGAAGCTCGATCCCGCGTTCTGGTCGTCCGGCGTTCCGCTCCGGCCCGAGGTCGTGCCGCCCTGCGGCGTCTCGCCTTCGAGCAGGACCTGGAGGCGGGTGAACGGCCCCGGCAGGACTTCGAACGCGTCGCTCGTCCCGATGTGCGGGGGAGAGGCGAAATCCGAGCACGTGAACGCGACGGCTCCTCCGGCCCCCCGGAAGACCATGGTCCCCGTCCACGTGCCGTTCGAGAACACGACGGCCTCGGGCGAGATGCTCCCGGGTCCCGTATTCGCGCTGAGGATCGCATTGCCGTCGTAATCGGGGATCGTGTTGCCGCCTGCGTCCGCGGCGCGGATCGTCACGGTCACGGCGTCGCCGGCGGTGACCGGGCTCGCGAACGGCTCGATCACGAAGTGGTTGGCGGAACTCGGCGTGACCTGGATGCCGGCGCTCGTCATCCCCTGGATGGAACCGTTCGTCTGGTCGTTCACGGTGAGCGTCTGGCTACCCACGGTGCCGAGCGACAACAGGAACTGCGCGAAACCGTTCGACAGGCCACCGGTCACCGGCGTGCTGGCCCCGGGGTCGCTCGAGGTGATGCGGACCGTGTCGGAGCTCGGCAGCGGGTTCCAGTAGTCGTCGGTCGCGTAGACCTCGACCTGGAAGCTCTGGCCGGCCCCCTGGCTGGCCGTCGTTCCGGAGACGCCGCTCACGGATCCTGGCCACGGCGCCTGGCCGGGTACCACGATCTGCACCCGGGAGAACACACCGGGGTGCACGGTGAACGGGTCACTGATGCCGTTGATCGCCGGCTCCGAGGGGAGCGAGGCGCGGATGTTCACGTTGCCGCGGTTGATGCTGGTCTCGTCCGCGCGGTAGTTCGTGACCTGTCCCGACCACTCACCGTTCACGAAGGTCACGGTGACGGGAGTGATCCGCCCGAGACCGAAGCTCGTGAGCTCCTCCAGCATGACGTCCCCATCGTAGCCCGTCACCCGATCGCCCACGGCGTCCACGGCCGTCACGGTGATCGACATGGGCACGCCGGCATACTGGTTCTTCTGGCTGATCCGATCGAACTCGAATCCCTGCAGCACGTAGACCGTCATCGGGGCGGACACGGCTTGCGGAATCGTCCCGTCGCTCAGGTCGGTGGCGGAGATCGTGAACGAGCCACCGGCGTTCAGGGTGACGGTGAGCGT
>JALGZO010000077.1 GCA_025774865.1 bacterium
CCCCGGCTTCCCGTAGAGCGTCTGCCTCAGAAAACGCAGGATCGGATTTCGATCGCTGTTCTCGCGAAAGTACGCCACCCCCGCCCGGCTTCAGGCACCGACGGATCTCTGCTCCCGCGACGCCGCAGTCGACGTGGTGGAGGATGGCCTGTCCGTATACGACGTCGAAATAGTCGTCAGGGTACTTCAGGGCGTGAAAGTCCATGACCTCGGCCCGGATCTCCACGTCGTTGAAGCGAGCCATCTCCTGCGCTTTCTCGATCGCCGTCTCGGAGATGTCGAAGGCGAAGACCTCGGCCCCGTCCTTGGCCGCCGCCACCGGCCACACGCCGGTCCCGCACGCGCAGATCAGGATCCGCTTGCCTTTCAGAGAATCGACCCCGGGAATACGAATCCGCGCGTTGATCCGCCGCACCTCGGTGTTCTTCCACTCCTGGTCGTAGAACTGCTTCTCTCTCTCGGCGATCGTCTGCGCGGTGTCACGCTCGTCCGGCATCGTCATTCCTCGACTTCCAAAGAGCCCGCCGCGAAGCGCCAACCGGCGGACAACCAGTATAGACGATACGCGTCTCGCTTCCCTCGGAAGGAAGCGCTCGGCGTCTGGCTGGGACTACTCCGCCCCGCGCCAGCGCCCCGACTCGCGCGTCAGCTCCGCGAGCCGCTCGATCACGTCGGCACCGAACTCGCCGTCCCGAAGACGCCATTCCCAGTTGCCGTCGGGTCGGCCCGGAACGTTCATCCGCGCGCCGCTCCCCAGGCCCAGCAGGTCCTGCATCGGGACGATCGCGGTGTCGGCCACCGACGAGAGCGCGACCCGGATCAGGTCCCAGTGGATCTCAGAGCCCTCGGTGCCCGTGTGACGGAGGACGCGCTCCCGCTGCGCGTCGCGCTCGGCGGCGTCGACCGTCGAGTGGTCGCCACTCTCGAACCAGCCGCGTACGGTGTCGTTGTCGTGAGTCCCCGTGTAGGCGACGCAGTTCGCGGGAAAGGAACCGGGCGAGTGCGCGTCGTCCGGATCGGGGCCGAACCCGAATTGCAGCACGCGCATTCCCGGGAATCCGAGCCGATCCCGAAGGTCGTGCACCGCGGGCGTGATGTCGCCGAGATCTTCGGCCACGATCGGCATCTCGCCGACCGCCGCGCCGAGCGCCTCGAAGAACTCGGCGCCAGGGCCGGGAACCCAGGATCCGTTCACCGCGATCTCATCGTCCGCCGGAATCGTCCAGTAGTCGACAAAGCCTCGAAAGTGATCGATGCGGAGCCGATCGTACATCGAGAACGAGGTCCGTACGCGATCGATCCACCAGTCGTAACCGCGCTCGCGGTGGGCGTCCCACCGGTAGAGAGGATTCCCCCATCGCTGGCCGGTCGCGCTGAAATAGTCGGGCGGGACGCCGGCCACGACGCGGGGTCGTCCCGCCTCATCGAGGTCGAAGAGATCCTGGTGCGTCCACACATCGGAGCTATCGGGCGCGACGAAGATCGGCAGGTCACCGAAGATCTCGATGCCGAGCTCCTTGGCTTTCGCGCGGACGCGACCCCATTGTTCGAAGAAGAGGAACTGCTCGAAGACGGCGCGGTCGATCGCGGCGGCGAGCTCCTCGCGCTGCTGCGCCAGCGCGCCCTCTTCACGACGGGCGAGCTCCGGCGGCCAGTCCATCCACGCCGCTCCGCGACGCGCGTCCTTGATGGCCAGAAAAAGACCGAGATCCTCCACCCATCGCGCTTCCCGCTCCCGGAAGCGCTGGAAGCGTCCGCCCAGTCCCTCCGGGCCACGGCCGTTCCGGAACGTGTCCCAGGCGCGGCCCAGGAGCCCGTCTCGAAACGGGATTACCGCGGCGAAATCCACGCGCTCGTCCGGAAAGGATGCTCCGTCGACGTCGGCCGCTCTGATCAGACCGTCCGCGGCGAGGGCCTCGGGCGAGACGAGCAACGGGTTGCCCCCGAACGCGGAGAAGCTCTGGTACGGCGAGTTGCCGGAGCCGGTCGGCCCCAGGGGCAGAATCTGCCATACCCCCTGACCGCAACGATGCAGGTCCTCGAGGAGCCGCTCGGCGGCCGGGCCGAGCGAGCCGATGCCACCGGGACCGGGCAGGCTCGTGGGATGCAGGAGGATTCCACTGGCGCGCGGGTAACGCATCACGCCGCAGGATAGCGCCGCCGCCGGGGGGCGCCAAGCCGCGCGCCAGCGGGGTTCACGCTGGCTGAATCCGTGTTATGCTGACAACGTTCCGCTCCCCGGGTTTCGGGCGAAACGTGAGGATGTCCATGGCGACGTCGGTCGAAACGCTCCTCTCCTTCTTCGACGAGACTCGCTTTATCCCTTCCCTGCGCGCACGGTCGAAGCCCGGCGTTCTCAAAGAGTTCGCGGCTTGCCTGGCCGAGGACTCGGAGATCCGTCATACCGACGTGATGCTCGAAGCGCTCGAGTCGCGCGAAAAGCTCGGCTCGACGGGAATCGGTCGGGAAGTAGCAATCCCCCACAGTCGCACACTCTCCGTGCCGCGCCTCAAGGCGCTCATCGCCCGCTCCAAGAAGGGCGTCGACTGGGATGCGGCCGACAAGAAACCGGTCAAGCTCTTCTTCGTGGTGGTGGCGCCGCCCCAGGAGCGCACGAACAATTACCTGCCGCTCCTCGGCGCCCTCGTCAGTGCGATGCAGAAGAAGAAGGACCGCGACTCCATTCTGAACGCCAAGACCTTCGAAGAGGTCACCGAGATGCTGGAGGAAGCGTTGCGTGGCTGACGTCCAGAAGCTGGCCGCGCTCCAGGACATCGATGTCATGATCCGGGAGCGTCGTAATGACGAGGAGATCGGCTTCACCACGGAAGGCATCGACGTACTCGAAAGGGCCCGTTCCAAACTCTCGAAGGAGATCGACGGCCGCCTGCTCCGGCTCTACGAGCGCCTGACGAAACGATACGACCGCGCCGTGGTTCCCGTGATCGAGCACCGCTGTCTCGGCTGCTCGATGAGCGTTCCCACGGCCAAGAGGAAGTCGGGCGAGGATCGCCGCACGAAGAGCGTTGTCGTGTGCGAGAGCTGCGGCCGAATCCTCTTCTTCGTCTAAGTGACGATCGCGACCTCTTTTCGCGCCTTCGAAGAGAAGATGCGCGGAGCCCATCTTCCGCCGATCGCCATCGAGACGTTCCACCACTACTACGAGCAGCTCTCGGGCGGCGAGACGGGGGTCCTGAGCCGGACGGACATCGGGCCCCTCGACTCCCTCCCTGACTCCGACGACCTCTCCGGCACGGCTGACGCCGGCCGGGCCGCGCTGCCCCGGACCGTCGTGATCAAGCTGAACGGAGGCCTCGGAACGAGCATGGGAATGACGGGGGCTAAGAGCCTCCTCCCCATCAAGGACGGGTTGTCGTTCCTCGAGATCACGGTGAAGCAGATCCTGCACTTGCGGCGGGAACACGATTGTCGGACTCCGCTGCTCTTGA
>JALGZO010000078.1 GCA_025774865.1 bacterium
GGTGCGGCGCTGATCGCCCAGACCTTGCAGTTGGAGATTCGTCCGGAGGATCCGGAACGCCTCGGCCGGGCCTCCGTGCGGTTCCAGCACCGAAATGAGGCTCCGCTTGATGTGTCTCGTTTCCCGGGCGCTCAGTGACCCGTTCGTCGAACCGGTCTTCGCGATCTTCAATTTGCCGGACGGAAGCTTCAGAATCCGTGGAATGGACCCCATGGCCGGCCATCCCAGGAACTTCTCGAGCTCGCGCGCCGACCCGATGGAGGCGGATGACCGCTCACGGACGAACCCGAGGCTGGTTCCCGCCACGAACCCGAACAACAGTCCCACGGCGAGGTTGAATCGCTTCCGCGGTCTGATCGGTTTCGGGTTGATGTACGCCGCGTCGATGATGCGGACCGTCGGGATCTGTTCCGCCTGTGACATCTTGCTCTCTTCCAGCTTCTCGAGCAGTCCGTTGTAGATCTTCTGATTGCTGTCGCGCTCCCGGGTGAGGCGCGCGAGATTGAGCTCTTTCTCGGGAAGAGTCTGGAGAGACTGATTGTAGTCCTCGAGCACCAGCGCCAGCGCCCGCTCCTGCGCCCGCAGCGACTCGATCTCGATCTGCAGTGCGTACGAGTCGCTGATGTACTTCTCGATTTGAGCGATCGGATCCACGACGCTCTCGCCGCCCGCGATCTTCGTTGCCTCGGTCACGAGTTGAGCCTTCGTCTGCTCGATGTCCCTCTGCAGCTGCACCATCTTCGGATGAGACGAGTCGTACTCCTGGACCTTCAGCTCAGTGTATTGCAGCTGGAGTTCCACGAGACGTTCCTTCAGCTTGTGGACCCACGGGTTTCCGGTCTCGGTCACCGAGGGCACGAGGTCGCGCCGCTGCAGGGCGAGGTTCTCCTCCACCGACGCGAGACGCCTCTCGAGGGACTGGAGATTTGCCGTCACGGTGTTGTACTCGACCTCCGCATCCGTCATCCGGCGGAGGATCTGCTGGGCTTGATCCGTGTACGACGTGATCTTGTGATCCTCCTTGTACTTTCGGAGGACCTCCTCGGACTCCGTGAGCTGGGCCTCGAATCGCGCGAGCTGGTCCTCGACGAACTTGCGAATGCCGGTGACACCCTCGCGTTCGATCCGGTTGTTCCGTTCCTCGAAGACGCTGACCGCGGTGTTCGCGATGTCCCGAGAGAGGACCGCATTGCCGGTCAGTACGCTGATCCGAACGAGGTTCGTCCCGCGGACGGCGTACGCGGAGAGCGCCTTGTGGACCCGCTGCGCCATGAACTCGATTTCATTGAAGTCGGTCGGAAGCGGTTCCGGGAGACGGAATTTGTCCAGCGAGGCGACCGTCAACGCTCGGGCGACTTCGTCGGCGAACGAGTAGCTGCTGAGCTCCTGCAGCCGGTTCGACGTTCGCACGTCCTGCGAGCGCTCCGGATTGAAGGACGCCGTGGGGCCGACGAACTCGTCCATGATCAACGTGACGTAGGACTCGTACGTCGGGGGGACCACCTCGTTGTAGACGGCGATCGGACCGAGGCACAGAACGGCGCAGGACAGAATCAGCAGCTTCCGTCTACGGAAGACCGCCTTGAACTGCGAGATGATCTGATCGCTCTCGCTGACCGGCACGGAGTCTTGACCTGCTCGCTTCATTACGAACTCTCCGGGATTCGCCTGATCACTTCGTGGTCCGCACGTAGAGCAGATACAGCGATGCGACCACCGAGATGTCCCGCGCCATTCCGAACACGGTCTTCCAGGTGGACCAGCTGTTGGCGTGAACCGTGACTACGTCTCCCGGCTGCAGCACCGGGATCGGCCCGGAATTCTCTTTCGTCAGGTAGTTCTCGAGATTCACTTTCAATACGCGACCCTGCTCGTCGCCGGTCTGCGAGAGGTCGGACAAGCCCCCGCCGCGCTTGACGATGACGGAGCCGAGGCTCGCGTACTTCGTCGGGCCTCCGGCCTTGGAGATGAGCTCGAGCACGTTCGTGTTGTCGGGCACCCGATACTCGCCCGGTGACTGAACTTCTCCCATGACGTGGACGAGGATCTCCAGGCGTGTCGTTTCGCCGAGCATGTACCGCTCTCGGTCCTGAGCGGATGCTCCCGAGGCGCTGACGAGAATCGCGAGAACGATCAAGGCGCTGGTCGTCGTCGCGTTCCGCGCGCGTTCCGCGAGGTTCATGGGGATGCCCTTTCGAGGTGCTGGGGTTGACCTGCGGCCCCGTCCCGGCCTCTCCCGGTCGGTCGGAACGCGTTCGGTCATCCTTCGACTGATCGGTCAAGGTCGCGGCCGACTTGATCGAACGAAGGAGCGTAACTTCGCGCTCTGAAAGGGGTTGGGAACACCAATCTTCGTCAAGATGTACCAGGAAGCGTCGGTCGTGATCGTTCGTGACGAAATCCCTCATTCATTCGGGCCGCCGCGACGAAGTCTTCGACGAACCCAGCGCGCCGCCTTTTGACTCCTTGGGGATCCGGCTTGGAATTCGGAGCGACACGAACCGTGGCACCGACCGACGGTGCACCTCCTCTCCTCGCCGATCTTCTGGACCGATTCGGCGACGACATCCGCTACTGCCTCCTCCGCGATGGGCACTCCCTGGCGGACCTGGCCCGGGGCGGCGAGATCGACGTCCTGGTGAGCCCCGACGACCGGAAGCAGCTGGAGGGGCGCCTCGCGGATGCCGGTTTCGTCCGCCTGCCAGCGTGGGGACACGCCCCGCATCGTTTCTTCGTCGCTTACGACCGAGCTTCGGATGCTTGGTTCAAGGTCGACGTCGTCGACCGCATCGCCTACGGGCGACCGGTCCATGCGCTCGCGACGTCGCTCGGAGAACCGTGTATCCGGCGCCGCCGGCGCGCCGGGGTCGCGTTCGTCCCCGCGCCCGAGGACGAGCTGGTGACCCTTCTGTTCCATTGCCTGCTGGACACGGGCGCGTTCTCGGATCGGAAACGCACCCGGTTGCGCGAACTCTGCAACGCCGTCGAAGACGAAGCGGTGGTGAACGAGCTGCTGGCCGAGCTCGGGGTGCGGGGACTGACCTGGAGCCGGATCTCCCGGTCGATCCGCGACGAGGAGTGGTCGATCCTGATGAGCGAACGCACTGTGGCCGCCCGCGACTTGCGAAAGCGGGACCGCGCCGGGACCGTGACCCGATGGCTTCGCGACCGTGCGGCCCGCAAGATCGCGAACGTCATGCGGGGTCTTCGACCCCAGGCCTTGACGGTGGCCCTGCTCGCCCCGGATGGCGCCGGCAAGTCCACCCTCGCCGAAAGCGTTCGTGACCGACTCTTCTTCCCGGTGCGATCGGTGTACATGGGACTGTACCAGAAGAACTCGGGACCGGCGGGAAACTCCCCGGTGCCCGGTCTCGGCTTCGTCGTGCGGCTCGTGCGGCAGTGGATTCGCTGGACCCGAGCGCGCTGGCA
>JALGZO010000079.1 GCA_025774865.1 bacterium
CGAACGGCACGGTGCGGCTCGCCCGTGGATTCACTTCCAGGACGTAGACGGTTCCGTTCTGGATCGCGAACTGCGCGTTGAGGAGCCCGGTGACGTTCAGTGCCTTCGCGAGCTCCGCCGTCTGCCGGCGAATCACTGCGAGCTCCTCGGGCCGGATCCGGTACGGCGGCAGCACGCACGCCGAGTCACCGGAGTGGATGCCGGCCTCCTCGATGTGCTGCATGACTCCCGCGACGACACAGCGCTCCCCGTCGGCCACCGCGTCCACGTCGAACTCGTACGCATCCTCCAGAAAGCGGTCGATCTGGACCGGATGCCCGGGGGATGCGTCGATCGCGTCGCGCATGTATTCCTCGAGCGAGGAATCGTCGTAGACGATGCGCATCGCCCGGCCGCCGAGGACGTAGGACGGTCGCACGAGGAGCGGATATCCCACATCCGCCGCGAGCTCGCGTGACTCCGCCATCGTGCGGACGGTGCCACCCGGCGGAAGCTCGACGCCGAGCTCGTCCGCCAGTGCGACGAACTTCCTCCGATCCTCGGCCCGGTCGATGTCCGTCGGGGAGGTCCCCATGATCGGCACGCCGGCTTTCTCCAGGTCGAGGGCCAGTTTCAACGGCGTCTGCCCGCCGAACTGCACGACCACCCCGACCGGATTCTCCGCCTCGACGATGTCCAGGATGTTCTCGAGCGTCAGCGGCTCGAAGTAGAGACGGTTCGCCGTGTCGTAGTCGGTCGAGACCGTCTCCGGGTTCGAGTTCATGAGGATCGTCTCGTAGCCCTGCTCCGACAGCGCTTGCACGGCGTGCACGCAGCAGTAGTCGAACTCGATGCCCTGCCCGATCCGGTTCGGGCCGCCCCCGAGGATGAGGACCTTCGGCCGCTCCGACGGCACGACCTCCGTCTCCGTCTCGAACGTCGAATAGTGATACGGCGTGTGTGCCGCGAACTCGGCCGCGCAGGTGTCGACCGTCTTCATCGTGGGCAGGACGCCGAGCTCCTTCCGGACGCGACGCATCTCCGGCTCTCCGAGTCCGAAGAGGCGACTCAGCGCCACGTCGGAGAAACCGGCGCGTTTCGCGAGCCGTACCGTTTCGGCGGTAGGACTTCCGCCGGCGGCCACCTCCTCGCGGATCGATTCCTCGATCTCCCCGATCTGCAGCACCTGATCGAGAAACCAGGGATCGATGCCGGTCACGTCGTGCAATTCCTCCACGGTGAACCCGAGTCGGAACGCCTCGCGGAGCCGGAACAGGTTGTCCCAGCGCGGAAGCCGCAGCGCGGCGACGATTTCCTCGCGGCGCGCCGCCCTCCCCTCTTCGCCGAGGGCGTCGAAGTCGGCCTCCTCGCAAACGTCGCCGGCGAGCCCGAACCGCCCGATCTCGAGCGATCGGATCGCCTTCTGCAACGCCTCCTTGAACGTGCCGCCGATCGCCATCGCCTCGCCCACCGACTTCATCTGCGTGCCGAGACGATCGTCGACGCCGGGGAACTTCTCGAAGTTCCATCGCGGCACCTTGACCACCACGTAGTCCAGAGTGGGCTCGAACGAGGCGGGCGTGACGCGCGTGATGTCGTTCCGGATCTCGTCGAGCGTGTAGCCGATCGCGAGCTTCGCCGCGATCTTGGCGATCGGGAAACCGGTCGCCTTGGACGCGAGCGCCGACGAGCGCGAGACGCGCGGATTCACCTCGATCACGACCTGGCGGCCATCGGCGGGATCGACCGCGAACTGGATGTTGCAGCCGCCCGTATCCACGCCGATCTCCCGGATGATGGCGAGCGCGGCGTCACGCATCGTCTGGTATTCACGGTCGGTCAGCGTCATCGCCGGCGCCACCGTGATCGAGTCGCCGGTGTGCACGCCCATGGGGTCGAAGTTTTCGATGGAGCAGACGATCACCACGTTGTCGTCGCGATCGCGCACCACTTCGAGCTCGAATTCCTTCCAGCCCGCGATCGACTCCTCGATCAGTGTCTCGCCGATCGGTGACGCGGCCAGCGCGGCGGCGCACGCTTCCTCGAGCTCGTCGACGTTGTAGGCGGTGGAACCGCCGGAGCCACCGAGCGTGAAGGCGGGGCGAATGATGACGGGGAAGCCGAGCTCTTCGACGACCTCGCGCGCGTCCGACAGATTGCGCGCAATGCCGCTGCGCGGCAGATCCATCCCGATCTTCTCCATCGCCTGCTTGAACAGATCGCGATCCTCCGCCTTCTTGATGGTCTCGAGATCCGCTCCGATGAGCTCGACCCGATACCGCTCCAGCACTCCCCTCTCCGCGAGCGTGACGGCGACATTCAGTGCGGTTTGCCCGCCCACGGTCGGCAAGAGCACGTCCGGGCGCTCCCGCGCGATGATCCGCTCCAGCACGTCCGCCGTGATCGGCTCGACGTAGGTCCGGTCGGCCATCTCCGGATCCGTCATGATCGTCGCGGGGTTCGAGTTCACGAGGATGACGCGGTATCCCTCTTCGCGGAGAGCCTTGCACGCCTGCGTGCCCGAGTAGTCGAACTCGCACGCCTGGCCGATGACGATGGGCCCCGAACCGATGAGGAGAACGCTGTGGATATCGTCGCGGCGGGGCACCGCTACACCCTTCCGCCGAGCTGCTCGAGAAACGTCTCGAACAGGTAACTGGAGTCGTGCGGTCCGGGCGCGGCCTCAGGGTGATACTGCACCGAGTAGAGCGCGAGATCCGAGTGCACCATGCCCTCGACCGTGCTGTCGAAAAGGCTCCGGTGAGTGACCTCGAAGCCGCAGGACGCGACGCTCACTTCGTCGACCGCGAAGTTGTGGTTCTGCGACGTGATCTCGATCCGGCCGGTCGGCTCGTGCAACACGGGGTGGTTCGCTCCGTGGTGACCGAACGTCAGCTTGAACGTCTCAGCGCCGGCGGCGAGCGCGAGCAGCTGGTGCCCGAGGCAGATCCCCAGCACGGGGAGCTTGCCGATGACGGCGCGAACGGTCTCCACCACGTGCGTGGGCGACCGCGGGTCGCCGGGACCGTTCGTGAGGAAGACACCGTGAGGGCGGGTCTCCAGGATCTCCTCCGCCGTGGAGCTCGCCGGGAAGACGACGACGCGGGCGCCCCGCTCGGCGAGGCTCCGCAGGATGTTCCGCTTCAGGCCGCAGTCGATGACCGCGAGCGTGGGACCGACCTGACCGCGACGCCACTCGTAGCGCCGCGGCGAGGTGACGGCGCCGACGGCGTCGAGCGTGGAGATGTCGGGAATCCCGCGGGCGGCCTCGCGGAGCTCGTCGTGGGTCAGGCCTTCGAGCTCGTCGCCCGACACGAGAACGCCCCGAAGACAGCCTTCCTCTCGGAGGACTCGCGTGAGAGCGCGGGTGTCGATGCCCTGGAGGCCGACCACGTCGTGTCGCCGGAGGTATTCGTCCAGTGGGCCCGTGGCTCGATGAGAGGAGGTGC
>JALGZO010000080.1 GCA_025774865.1 bacterium
GCCCGTAACGACGTGTGCTGCGCGGACTCAGAACAGGAGCGAGCTGAGCTGTCCGCGGAACTCGCGCGTCAGCTCGTGGTCGTCTCCGAGTAGCGCGAAGAGGGAGAGCATGCCTGTACGCCCGGCGTCGTTCTCGAACCCGCGGTCGCGCCGCACGACTTCGAGGAACTCTGCGAGCGCTCCTTCGAAGTCGCCGCCGACGGCGAGCGCGCACCCGAGATCGTAGCGCGCGCCCACGTTGTCGGGGTCCGTGGCCGCCTTCTCGCGCACGGCGTCCAGGTTACGGTCGCCCACGCGCCGTGCCCACTCGCTGAGCTGCAGGAGGTTCGCGGCGTCCTGATGGAGCTCGGAATCGGCCGGCACCGCCTCGAGGTCGGCGGTCGCGTCCTCGATGCGCCCGTCAGAGAGCAGAAGTCGCGCTCGCCGGATACGGCCGAGCGCGTGGCGGGGATCTTCCTCCAGAACCGCGCTCCACAGCTCCCTCTCCCGCCCCCGGTCGCCGTTCTCGCCCGCCTCCACCGCTTGCCGAGCGACCCGATCGACCCGGCTGGGAGCGACGCGCGCGAGGAACTCCTCGATCTGCGCTCGAGGTAGCGCCCCCGTGAACTCGTCGACCACGCGACCGTCGACGAACGCCTTCACCGCCGGGATGCCGCGCACGCCGTGGGCGCGCGCGAGCTCCGGACTCTCATCCGCGTTGACCTTCGCGAGGATCCAGCTTCCCTTCGCGTCGCGCGCGAGCTCTTCCAGCACCGGGCCGAGCGTGCGGCAGGGGCCGCACCATGGCGCCCAGAAATCGACGACCACGGGGACCGTGCGGGAGCGCTCCAGCACGTCGCTCTCGAACGTCGACTCCCGGACTTCGACCACCGTGTCACTCATCGATCGGTATCCTGTCGGTTCGATCCGGTTGCGATGGGCGCCGGGCCAGCGGCTCTCCACCCTGACCGGATTATGATGTCGCGAGCGACGATCGGGATTCCGGACGATCGAATCCGGCGGGTCGGCTCCGGCGCGGGCCGCCGCGCTCAGCTCCCCCCCGGAGCTTCCACGCTCTCCCGCGCGCGCGATGGGGCATCCAGTAACTCACGGGCTTGACGGAGGTTCTCTGCCGCATCCGGGTATTCGCGGGCGATCTCGACGGCGCGGCCGAAGTAGACGATCGCCTCGTCGAGACGGTCGGCTCGCGCGAGCAAGATCCCCAGGTTGTTGTGCGCCACGGCGTCGTCGGGATCCAGGTGGACGGCTCGGAGTGCGGCCTCGATCGCCTCGTCGTCCCGGCCCGCCCGGGCGAGAGCGGAGCTCAGGTTGACCGAGAACTGTGCGTTCTCCTGGAGACTCGCCGCCCGCTCGAAGCTCGCGATCGCGTCGTCGATCTTCCCGACGGCCTGCCAGGTTCGGCCCAGGTTGTTCCACGCGCGGGCGTGATCGGGCTTGAGACGCACTGCTTCCTGCAGACGCGGGAGCGCTTCCTCGTAGCGATCCGCCTGAGCGAGCGCGAGACCGAGATTGTGCAGCATTCTCGGGCTCGCCGGCCCCGCCTGGAGCGCGTGCTCTCCGAGCGTGATGGAGTCGCGCCACGCCGCCGTCTGGCGCCACGAGAGGACCATGCACGCCGCGACCGCCACGACCGCCGCCGCCCGTACCGCGCGCGCTGATCCTCGACCGAGCTCGGCCGCCAACCAGGTCACCGCCACGAACACGCCGATCGACGGCAGGTAGGTGAACCGGTCCGCCATGGCGTGCGAGCCGACCTGGACGATCCCGATCATCGGCACGAGCGTGACGAGGTACCAGAGCCACCCGACTGGCACGTACGGGCGATGCCGGAACCGGAGCACGAGAAGCGAGATGGCGACGAGGACGAGACCGGCGCCCACGATCTGCCAGGTTGCCCAGGGCGTGCCGCCCGCCATGTTCGGATGGGGATAGAGAGGGGAGAGGTCGCGAGGCCAGATCATCTTGCCCAGGTAACGCGCGTAGGACACGAGCGCGTTCGCGAGCCGATCACCGACCGAAACCACGTGCGTCGCCGTCACCGCGCCGTGCCGGCTCTGAACCAGGAAGGTCGCCACGCTCGAAGCCGCGCTCAGCAACAGGAGCGGGATCTTCTCGACGACGAGTGACGCGAAGGACCGGGCGGGCCAGCGGCCGAGCGGCCAGGCGTCCAGCAACAGGAAGACGAGCGGCCACGTCACGAGCATCGGTTTGGCCATGAGACCCAGCGTGAGACTCGCAGCGGCCACGAGATAGTCGCGACGCCGACCGCCTCGACAGTACCGGATCCACGCCAGGAGGGAGACGAGTCCCCAGAAGAGGCTCAGCACGTCCTTGCGCTCCGTGATCCACGCGACGGACTCCACGTGCAGCGGGTGCACGGCGAACAGAGAGGCGGCAAGCGCGCTCCGCCAGACGGCTCCGGTCATTGCACGAAGCGAGACGAACAAGAGCACGACGTTGAGGCAGTGGAGGATCAGATTCGTCCGGTGAAATGCGCCCGGATCCACTCCGAAGATCTCGGCGTCGAGCATCAGGGAGAGCCAGGTGATGGGCTGCCAGGTGGCCTCGTACGGGGTGGTGAGCGCCCAGGCGACGCCGTCGACCGACAGGCCGTCCGGCACCACAGGATGGTCGACTACGTAGATCGGATCGTCGAAGTTGACGAACTCGAACTGGACGACCTGCCCGAAGACCACGATCGTGATCGCGATCAGAAGAACGCCGGCGACGAACTCGCGCCGCACGTCGCGACGGTTAAGTGGGGCTGGGCGCGCCAGCGTCGCCGTCACGGTATCTCATACGAGATCGAGCTCCGGCGCCTCGTCCAACTGCCCCGCCTCCTGCGCGCGCCGGTACAGGTGGCGCAAGGCCATGACGCCGGGTTCGCCCATGTCGATCGTGTCCTCGTTCACGTACATCTTCACGAACTCGCGCCCGACCTCGCGGGAGATCCCACGCCCGAACTCGAGGGCGTAGGTCAAGGCATCGTCCTCGTTCGCGAGCGCGTGCTCGATCGATCTTCTCAGGGTGGTGCTGATGCGCTCGGCCATCTCGCGTCCGAGGTCGCGGCGGACGAGGTCGAGCCCGAGCGGCAGCGGTAGCGGGCCTACGTCCTTCGCCCAGACGTCCCCGAAGTCGAGAATCTTGTGAAGCCCGAGCTCAGCATAGGTGAGCTGTCCCTCGTGGATGAGGAGGCCCACGTCCGCCTCGCCCTCGAGGACCGCATCCGGAATCCGGTCGAAGTCGACGACCGCGCGCTCCACCGGAAGACAATAGATGGAGAGCAGGAGATTCGCCGTCGTCTGGAGTCCCGGCACGGCGACGGTCTTGCCCTCGATGGCCGCCGGGTCGATCGGCTCGCGCGTCACGAGAATGGGCCCGTACCCGCGCCCCATGCTCGCACCCGTCCGCATCACGAAGTACT
>JALGZO010000081.1 GCA_025774865.1 bacterium
AGGCGATCGAGCAGCTCATCAAGATGGGAGTCCGCGTGGAGCAGCAGGCACTCGCAAAGCACGGGCTCAACTACGTCATCGACGAGTATCTTCCGCGGAAGCTGGGAAATCCGAAACAGTTCCTGCCGTAGGCCGTCAGGGGCGGGTCGGTCGGCGCTCAACCTCCCCTGACGGCGTGCCGATCACCATGTCACGCCGGAGCTCGAGCGCACGTAACTCCTTCCATGAGCACGATGAACGAGAGTCCAATGACCACACGCAACGTCTTCACCGTACTTTTCGCGATCACCGCGGCGACCGGGCAGACCGTGGCCGCTGCACCTCCCGGGGTCGAGCAGATCATCCCGCGCGGCCGACTCGCCGCCATCGACGACCCCGAGTTCCTTCCCGCCGACGTGGCGAACATGCCGGACGACGCCTGGGTCCTGGCCGTCGAGATCGACGGCGATGCGCGCGCCTACGACCTCAACCTCTTGAATCACCACGAGGTGGTGAACGACGTCGTGGGGGGCCGGCCGATCGCGGCCGTTTGGTGACCTCTCGCCAATACCGGCGTGGTCTACGACCGGCAATACGACGACGATACGTTGAGCTTCGAAGCCTCCGGCGCGTTGAAGGAGGCCGCCCTCGTCATGCGCGACCGTGAAACCGACAGCTGGTGGTCGGTAATGACGGCAGAGGCGATCGACGGGACGATGAAGGGCGCCCCGCTGAAGGAGATGGCGGTCGGGGTGAAGACGACATGGGGTGAGTGGCGGAAGCTCCATCCGGACTCGCGAGTGCTCCTGGTCGACGGCAAGACGCACGAGCCCGAGAACGCCTACCAGGATTACTTCGATTCGGATCGCACCTACCGAGAGATCGTTCCGGACGACGATCGTCTTCCGGGCAAGACCCCGATCTTCGCGTTCCGCTGGGACGGCGAGCCCGTCGCGGTCCCGCACTCGCGGATCGAAGGTGGCACGTTCTTCCGGCCCGACGGCGACGATGGGGCCGTCGTGTTGATTCATCGCGTGCCCGATGCGCCGCTCTTCGCTTCCACGCGGGCCGCCGTTCTGCCGGCCGAGATGACGAAGACGGACGATCCGGAGGGATTGGCCGCGAAGCTGGACGCCGCGATCGCCGCCGGAACGCCCGGGGTGACGCGGGTCGCGGGCTTCGACACGTACTGGTACACCTGGGCCGCGCAGAACCCGGGGACGCTGATCGTCGGAGAGTAAGTCCAGCCCGCGCGCGGCGGCCGCCCACCGGTCCCGATCAGTCGGGGTCTGACTCGATCAGGTTCTTCAGCTTCAGATAGTCCGTCGTCTGTCGCTTCGCCATCTGGGACTTCATGAACGGCAGCATCATTCTCCAGACGAGCTTCTTCGCGTTGTAGTCGTTCCGGGTGCGAATCTCGGTCAAGCTCCCCTTCGGCAGGAAGCGGACGCTCACGTGGCCGCTCAACTCGTTCATGTCCATGTCGAACGAGTACTCCTCGTTCCGCTTGATCGACGTGACGGTCTCGAGCATCTCGATCTCGCGACCACGCTCGTCGAATCGGAACCGGTATTTGCTCCCGATCGTCTCCGGCGCGCCCTCGATCGTCTCGACGCTCTTGAGCCCGCTGATCCACTTCCCCATGTTGTTCGGATCCATGAACTTCTCGTAGACCTCGCCGACCGGTCGCTCGACCGTGACGCTCGTCGTGAATGTCGCCATGATCACGCTCCGTGCGCGGAGTGACGTTCGCCGCATCGTAGCGGGTGGGACGCCCCGGGGGCGAGACGACAATCCGCTACCCGCGCCTCGGCCCGCTGCATAGAATGGCCCCATGCCGGCCCTGCCCCACTACCGCCGCCGACGCGGCGAATTCCTGTCACGGCTCGACGAGCCGGTCCTGCTTTTCGCCGGGGGTGACCGCCCGAGGAATTTTCCGGCGAACCACTATCCCTACCGGGCCGACAGCAACTTCCTCTTCTTCTTCGGGAAGCTGGAGCGGGATGCGGCCGCGCTCTTCGACCCCGGCGACGGCTCCGTCACTCTATTCCTTCCTCGCCGGACGACGGACGCTGCGGTCTGGCTGGGCTCGGTTCCGTCTTTCGACGAGATGCAGGAGGCCGCGGGGGTCGATCGCGTCCTCGACGTGGAGCACCTCGAAGAGCACGTGGCGAAGCTCAGGCAGGACCGCCGGCTTCTGAGCGTCGCGGTCATGGATCCGGTCGCGACCCGGATCGCACGGCAAGTCACCGGCCTCGAACTCCGACCCGATCACATCGGACCACCCGAGCTCGTCGACGTCCTCGCTGATCTTCGGCTCCACAAGAACGAGGCCGAGCTCGCCGAGATGCGGGAAGCCGCCGACGCGACCGGCGCCGCGTTCACGGCGGCGATGGCGGCCACGGGAAGCGGCGTGACCGAACTGTCGCTGGCCGCCGACGCCGAATGGGCCATGGCGCGTCGGGGCGCCACGCCAGCGTTCTCCACGGTCCTCTCCGTGCGTGGCGAGATCCTGCACAATCAAAGCCACGGCGGTGCTCTGCAGAGCGGCGACCTCGTCCTCATGGACGGCGGTGCCGAGGTTCCGTCCGGCTACGCGGCCGACGTCACCCGGACCTGGCCGGCAAGCGGGCGGTTCTCGGCGGCTCAGCGCTCCGTCTACGACATCGTTCTCCGCGCCGTGCGCGTCGCGACCGAGATGGTGCGTCCCGGCGTGCGCTATCGCGACATCCACTTCCGGGCGGCCGCAGTGATCGCGGAGGGTCTCGCGGAGCTCGGCCTCATGAAGGGCGATCCCGCGCGGGCGGTCGAGCGCGGCGCTCATGCCGCCTTCTTTCCCCACGGCGTCGGTCACCTCCTGGGACTCGACGTCCACGATCTCGAGTCGTTTGGTGACCGGGTTCTCTACGGGCCGGGGCGCGATCGCAGCTCGGACTTCGGGACGAAGTACCTTCGCATCGATCTGGATCTCGAGGCCGGCATGGTCGTGACGATCGAGCCCGGTCTGTATTTCGTGCCGGCGATCCTTCGCGGCGAGGACTTCCGAAAGAAATTCGGCGACATCGTCGACTTCGACCGCGCCGAGCGCTTCCTCGAAGCCAACGCCGGCCGCGGCTTCGGTGGTGTCCGCATCGAAGACGACGTAATCGTCACCGACGACGATCCGGAAGTGCTCACCGCCGGCATCCCTTCGGCCGCCGAGGACGTGGAAGCCGCCGTCGGTCGCCGCACTCGCCGCGAGGTCGGAGTCCGCGCCTGATGGCGTGGTGGCATCCGGAGATCCGACCCGGAGAGCGGCGAAATGCCCTCGGCGCGTTCCTGATCCTCTTCGGCGCAATGGCGGGGCACTCGCTGCTGGTCGAGGCCATGGCCCGGAGAGTGATCGATATCCGCCGGGAGAGCGCCGCGAGGGGCTGAGGTCGGACACTCCGCGCCGGACGGCTA
>JALGZO010000082.1 GCA_025774865.1 bacterium
GGCGTCCTGAGTGTTCCCCATGAGCCTCAAGGCGTGGTGGTAGACCCTCGACTGGTGCCGATCGATCAGCTCCGCGAAGGCAGCTTCGTCTCCCGCCTTGGCCCGGCGCACGAGAATGACGTCGTCCACCTCGGTCATTCGCTTCGCTCGTTGGGATGAGAATCGGTCGGAAAAGGATTCGAAGACACGCGATGGAAGGCTACCGGCGGTGCTCCGGGAGGTCAAGCGAACGAAGCCGGATCGCGCCGGCACCTGGTCACGAGCCCCGAATCTCAAACGTAGAAGGGGGGTGTCGTGGAAGGTGTCCGTGATCGCCTTGACAGGGTCGGACCCCCTTTCTATCGTGCCACCCGGTTTCGCACCGTCGTCCGTTGCTCGCTGTCGGGCCGGCATTTTTCATCGTCAGTGCGTGCGTCGTGAACCGCCGCGCCACGAAGACCTTCGGGAGACCGAGCGTTGGGACCTGAAGGAATCACTCTCCATCCTCAGCATCAGCTTCTGATCGGAGCGTACTTCGCGCTCTGGTCCGTGTTCGCGATGCTCGGCGTTCGCCGGATCTGGATGATCTGGCTCTATCGTCGCGCACGTAACCGCACGTTCGGGCGGCGCGAGTGGGAGAGGCTGCCCCGCGTCACGGTGCAGCTGCCGGTCTACAACGAGAAATACGTGATTCGTCGGTTGATTCGCTCCGTCGCGGCTCTCGACTATCCGCGCGACCGGCTGGAGATCCAGGTCCTCGACGACTCCGACGACGGCACGGTGGAAGTCGCCGCCAAAGAGGTGGCGTCGTTGCGCGACGAGGGTGTCGACATCGTGCACGTGCGCCGCCCGAATCGACGGGGGTACAAGGCGGGCGCGCTCGACTTTGGAATGAAGCGGGCGAAGGGCGAGTTCCTGCTGATCTTCGACGCGGATTTCGTCCCACGGCCGGAGCTGTTGATGCAGGTCATTCCCTATTTCACCGGCGACCGGATCGGGATGATCCAGATGAGGTGGGATCATCTGAACGCGGACTACTCGTTGCTCTCGCGAGTTCAGTCGATCTCGCTCGACGGACACTTCGTCGTCGAGCACGAGGCTCGCGCCAAGAACGGTCTCTTCTTCAATTTCAACGGCACGGCCGGCATCTGGCGCAAGAGCTGCATCGAGGACGCCGGCGGGTGGCAGCACGACACCCTCACGGAGGATCTGGACCTTTCCTACCGGGCGCAACTCGCGGGCTGGAAGTTCGTGTTCCTGCGCGACGTGACGTGCCCGTCGGAGCTCCCCGTGGACATGCGCGCCTTCAAGAGCCAGCAATTCCGCTGGGTGAAGGGCTCGGTCCAGGTGGCGAAGAAGATCCTGCCGCGGATCTGGAAGTCGGATCTCCCGATATCGAAGAAGGTGGAGTCGTCGCTTCACCTGACGCACAACCTCACGTACCTGCTGGTACTCCTGCTTTCACTCCTGGTCTACCCCGCGGTTCTCGTGCGTTTCGCGTCGGGGTGGTTCACGACGCCGATCGTCGAAATCCCGTTGTTCTTCTTCGCGACGATCTCCGTCGTGCTCTTCTACGGCACCGCCATGGCGGGTGCGGGGCGGAACTGGCGGCGGGAGCTGCGGTACTTCCCGGCCTTGATGTCGGTGGCGATCGGTCTGTCCGTCAACAACACGAAGGCGATTCTGGAGGGACTGTTCGGGAAGGAGACGCCGTTCTACCGCACACCGAAGTTCAACATCCTGGGCCGGCGAGGCACGACCACCGGAAGGGCCTACCGCGGCATGCGCAGCGCCACGACGCTGATCGAGCTCGCTCTCGCGATGTACTTCGTGGGGATCGAGATCTTCGTGCTTCGGCACGGGCTCGTCTGGGCGACTCCGTTCGTGCTGCTCTTCTTCTTCGGCTACTTGTACGTGGGTCTGCTCTCCGCGGATCTGCCCCACTGGCGGCTCCTGCCCCGACTCTGGCTCCGACGGTCGATCTGACGCACCTCACCGCGGCTCCGCCGCCGCTTCCGGCCGACGCCCGCGTCTCCCTGGTGATTCCTGCTCTCAATGAGGAGCGATCGCTCCCTCTCGTCCTGAACGCGCTGCCGACCGACCGGCTCCACGAGATCGTCGTCGTCGACAACGGCTCGACCGACGGCACCGCACGCGTGGCGTCGGAGGGCGGAGCGCGTGTCGTGGTCGAGACGGTCCGCGGCTACGGACAAGCCTGCCTCACCGGTATCGCCGCGCTCGACGTCACCGACGTCGTGGCCTTCGTCGACGCGGATTTCTCCGATCATCCCGACGAGCTTCCCCGCGTTCTCGCACCCATCCTCGAGAACCGGGCGGATCTCGTCATCGGAAGCCGCATGATCGGGGACCGCGAACCGGGGGCGATGCTCCCGCAGGCGCTCTTCGGCAACCGACTCGCGACGTGGCTGATCCGGCTCTTCTGGGGAGTGCGCTTCACCGACCTCGGTCCGTTCCGCGCGATTCGCTCGGACGCGTTGCGGCTCGTCGGGATGGCAGATCGCGACTTCGGCTGGACGGTGGAAATGCAGGTCAAGGCCGCGAAGCTCGGGCTGCGGTGCGTCGAGGTCCCGGTGAGCTACCGGAGGCGCGTGGGGCGTTCGAAGATCACGGGGACGTTCGCGGGGACACTCCGGGCGTCTCACAAGATCCTCTGGACGATCTTTCGATCGGCCCTGCGGCGGTCGAGGTGAGGCACTCCGCCGGTCACTGAGAGACACCGGCGGTTCTCACCACATCCTTGAGCAATCTTGGTCAGTGATGCGCGCGGTCGGCGCGACTGACCCGAAACGTGTCGTTCAGCCTCACGCTCCTTCGTGCCGATCAACCAGCGAGCGGCCCCCGTCGAGCTCGACATCCGTGCCCAAGCATATTCTGTGTATCGACGACGATCCCGACCTGGGGGCGCGGCTGCGTCGCGAGCTCGATCGGCTCCCCCGGTTCGAGTGCGGACTCGAGCAAGTCACATCGCCGGAAGACCTCGACGCGATCGCGCTCGACGATTTCGATCTCGTGTTCATGGACCACCGGCTCGGGAAGGTGTCGGCTTTCGACATTCTCGGGAGGCTGCGGGACTCGGACTTCGCTCGTCCCGTGATCGTCCTGACCGATCAAACCGACCCGCAAGTTGCCGTCCGCTTGATCCAGAACGGCGCCGACGACTACCTCGCGAAGGAACACCTCAGCGCCCGCTCCCTCGAGCGAGCGATTTCGAACGCCGAGTCCCGCCACCAGCGTCGCCGGATGGAGGCCGAGCTGGCGTCGACGCTCGAGTGTGAGTCACGCGCGCTGCGCGCGCTCGAGCGGGCGAAGGAAAGCGCGGAGTCGGCGAGCCGCTCCAAGTCGACGTTTCTCGCCAACCTGAGACACGAGAGCCGGACACCGCTCACCGCGATACTAGGCTACGCGGAGGAGCTGCGCGAAGG
>JALGZO010000083.1 GCA_025774865.1 bacterium
TCCCACTCGCGACCATGTCCCTCCAGGATGAGGAGCAGAGTGTCCTTGGGAAACTCGCGTATCCCCGCGGCGGTGCGGATCCGGACCACTCCGTCCTTCATCGCGGCTGGCCCGATGATCACGCCCTCCTCGTCGAAACGATACGTGCGGACGCGTGCGGAGTGGAGCTCGGTCACATCGTCCCAGTCGAGCTTGAGCAGCTTGAGCTTGTCGCTGTCGAACTCGAAGTCCTTGACTCGTAGACTCTGGACCTCGCCTCTCAGCCACTCGCCGGAGACGAGCTTCACCCAGTCCAGCTCGGTCTCGGACGCCTGGGGCGGCTCGGACGTGTCCGGTGTGGCGGACGCTACGCCAGGGGCGCCGAGCAACGCGGTGACCATGGCGCAGATGACGACTCTAGGCACGGGAGCCTTCCTCCGGTTTCGGTCCGGAGCAAACGGCGACGAACAACGGCACGACGACGAGCCTTGGAGGGGAGGGAGCTTGCAGTCGCGGCGGGTACATTAGCACCTGCGGTGCGACCGGACCATCCTCGACGAGTCGCCGGCGAGCGCCCTGGTTGCCGGAGCCGGCAGAGGCGGCCGATGTTCGCCGGCCAGTCTGGTAGAATCCCCGCCATGCCACTTCCGCGCTCGGCCGCCCGGCCACGCGAAGATCGCATCTTCGTTCGCGACGGCCGGCGCCACCATCGTCGCCGCTATTCCGGGACCGAGTTCCGGATCGGACTCCTGTGCCTCGGCGCTCTCGGCGCGATCCTCGCGTGGGTCGTCTGGCGAGGGGGGAGGCCGGAACCTGCCTTGTTCGAGGCGCCGCCCGTCGGAGAGGCAGGAGCCGCGGTCGCCGCGGACCGGGGCCCGCTTCCGCCGCAGCTGGTCGGGCCGGCCTGGACCGAGGGAGCCGTCTCCAGCTTCGGATACGACGACGTCTACGAGAAGATCAACGGCCGAGAGGGTTACTACAAGCAGTTCGGGTTTCAGCGCCTCTGGTTCGTCTCGCTCTCCCTAGATCCCTCGATCGTGGTCGACATCGAGCTCTACGACCTGACGACGGCCGCGAACGCGCTCGGGGCGGCCCTCGGTGAACGGCCGGAAGGGACGTCACCGCAAATGGATGACCGCGGGCTCACGATTCTTCATCGGAACGCCCTCTTCGCCACGCGCGGCCGGTTCTACGTGCGTGCCGTGGGCTCCGACGAGTCTCCGACGATCACCGCCCAGCTCGGGCACCTGCGAGATCGCATCGATGCCGCGCTGGAGGGCGAACCGCTTCCCTGGGCCTGGGCTCTTTTCGCCGGGGAACTCGGCACGGATCCCGGCAGTATCTCGTACATACGGGAGAACGCGTTCTCCTTCGGCTTCGCCCGGGATGTCTACGTGGCGCTTCTCCCCGATGACTCGGAGCTGTTCGTGGTCTCCGCCGAGAGCCGGGGGGCGGCGGATGCCCTGGCCGAACGCTTTCGGGACGGTTTCGTCGAATACGGCGAGGCAATCGGCCGATCTCACGGGGTAGGCTGGTCGAAGGACCGCTACATTTCCACCGTGTCCGGGGCGAAGTCCGTGGGCACCTGGACGATCGGCGTACGCGGCGCCCCGGATCTTCCGGCCGCCGAGGCAGCCCTTCAGAGGCTGGAACAAGCGGTGGGGTCCCTGACCCGGAGCGACTCGTGAGTGACGGTACGAAGCGGCTCCCCCGGCGCGAGTTCCTGCGAGGCGTCGGCACGGCGTCTCTCCTCGCGGCCGGCGCCGGCTGGGCGACCCTCTCGTTGCGTGATCCCGACGGAGAGCGCGGGAAGCCCGCGCGTCACGTGCTTCGTTTGCCCGAAGGAGGCTACGGCGTCGAGCCGAGCGCGACCCTGCCGACGATGGGGATCACCCGTGGTGAGAACGTCGAAGAGATGGTACGCGGCGCGGTCGACCTCATCGGCGGGATCGAACGGTTCGTCCGTCGCGGCGACGTCGTCGTCATCAAGCCCAACGTGGCGTTCGAGCGCGCGGCCATCCTCGGCGCGACGACCAACCCGGATGTCCTCCGCGCCCTGATCCGGCTCGTGCGTGAAGCGCATCCCGCCGAGGTTCGCGTCTGCGACAATCCGATCGAGTCTCCGGAGAGCTGCTTCATTCGCACCGGAATCCGCCAGGCCGCGGTCGAGGAGGGTGCGCGCGTCTACCTGCCGGGTCCCGGAGACTTCGAGAGGCTAGAGGTGCCCGGCGCGAAGTGGATCCGCGAGTGGCCGTTCTTCTGGAGTCCGTTCCGAGGCGCGACCAAGGTGATCGGATTGGCTCCGGTCAAGGACCACAACCTCTGCCGCATGTCGCTCACGACGAAGAACTGGTACGGACTGCTCGGTGGCCGGCGAAATCAATTCCACCAGGACATCCACGGGATCATCACCGATCTCGCGCTGATGATGCGCCCCACGTTCGTGCTCCTCGACGGAACGCGCGTCCTGTTCCGCAGCGGTCCCACGGGAGGAAGCCTCGGTGACGTGCGGGCCGGACGGACGATCGCCGCGTCCACCGACTCGCTCGCCGTCGACGCCTTCGGCTGGGACGATCTCCTGCAGCGCCAGGCCGAGGACTATCCGGCGTATCTCCCGATGGCCGCGGGGAAGGGGTTGGGCCAGCCGGCCTGGCGCGACCTCGGCCGCAAGGAGGTACAGGTCGGATGACGCGCAGCCCGAAGAGAGCGTTCCCGCTGCTCCGCTCGAACCCGGACGGTTCGCCTTGGCACCATCGGGTCTTCCGCATCACGACGGTTCGGATCATTTCGCAGGCGGTGTTCTTCGCGCTGTTCGCCTTCCTGGTCTGGACGACGTGGTTCAGTCGCCTCGGCGGCTACCCGGTGTCTCTCTTCCTCGAGGTCGACCCGCTCGTCGGGTTCGCGACGGCCCTCTCCACGCACACCGTGTACCGGTGGTTGTGGCGCGGTCTCTTCGTCCTGATTCCCACCCTTCTCCTGGGGCGCGTCTTCTGCAACTGGATGTGCCCGTACGGAACGCTCCACCAGTTCTTCGGATGGGTCTTCAACGTCCGAACGAACCGAGCGAACCTCGATCATAACCGCTACCGGTCGGTGTTCCAGATCAAGTACGTCATCCTGACGATGCTCATCGTGCTCGCCGCGTTCGGGTCGCTGCAGATCGGGCTACTCGATCCCATCTGTCTGCTCGTGCGCACGATGACCGTGACGGTCGCCCCCGCGTCGGACATGGCGGCGATCGCGCTCGCCGAGTACCTGATCCGGCACGACCTGGACCCGGCGGCGATCGGCTGGGTGTCGTCGGCCCCGGGGGCCCCCGATCAGAGGATCTTCGCCGGTGCGTGGTTCGTGGGGCTGCTCATCATCGGCCTCGTCGGGATGAACCTGGTGATCCCTCGGTTCTTCTGCCGCGTGCTCTGTCCGCTCGGAGCGTTTCTCGGCGT
>JALGZO010000084.1 GCA_025774865.1 bacterium
TTGACGCCGACAGCGTGCGGTCGTGCATCGAAGCCGTCGAGATCCAGCATCCCGGCTTTCGCGAGCTCATCCTCGACAGCGAGGGCAACGTCCGTCGCTTCGTGCGCCTTTTCGTGAACGGCGAGGCGCTCGACCGGGACGCGGTCGACGCGCCCGTCGCGGATGCCGACCACGTCCAGGTCCTGGCGGCCGCAGCGGGCGGCTAGGGCCGTTCACTGGTGGCCCCCTCCAGCATGGTCGATTGAAGCACTCGAAGGAGATAAGCGATGACAGACTCAATCGGAGATCAGCTGATCCGAGTCGATATGAGCGATCAAACGGTATCGGTCGAGCCCTATCCGGACGCATGGAAGTTCCTGGGCGGGCGCGCCCTCTCCGCGAGGATTCTTCTCGACGAGTGCGACCCCGAGTGCGATCCGCTCGGCCCGGACAACGTTCTCGTACTGGCGCCCGGCGTGCTTGCGGGGACGGCCGCTCCGACCTCGGGTCGCCTTTCGGTCGGCGGAAAGAGCCCGCTCACGCAAGGCATAAAGGAAGCCAACGTGGGTGGCAATCCCGGGCAGGATCTCATGAAGCTCGGCTACCGCGGCATCATCGTGAAGGGCCAGCCCGCCGATGCCGAGAGTCGTTACGCACTCGAGGTCACCGCCAGCGGCGCCCGCCTCGTCCCCGCAGACGAACACAAGGGCAAGTGGAACTACGCGCTCATCGAGGATCTGGCCCAGAGATACACGGAGACCGCCTCGTTCATCTCGATCGGGCCGGCGGGCGAGATGCGGCTCAAGGGCGCTTCGGTCGCCTGTACGGACGCGGAGCAGGATCGGCATCCGGCGCGCCACGCCGGCCGGGGCGGACTCGGTGCCGTGATGGGCAGCAAGGGCCTCAAGTACATCTCGGTCGACCCGGAGAAGCGCCAGGCGCGCAAGCCCGAGAAGAAGGGGTTCTACGCCTTCGGCAAGAAGTTCACGAAGACCTACATCGCTGGCCCGGCGCAGGAGCCGTTCCCGAAGTGGGGTACGAGCGCAATCGTGGCGGAGGCGAATCAGCTCTACACCTTCCCGCACCGAAACCGGGTCGAGGGCCGATCGCCCGACGTCCATACGCTCGATGGCATGCGCATCGTGGAGAGCTTCGAGAAGCGCGGCGGCGGCATGCACGCCTGCATGACGGGCTGCATCGTCAGGTGCAGCAACATCGTCAACGACGCGGAGGGTCACTACAAGACATCGGCCCTCGAGTTCGAGACGTTGACCCTGCTCGGGTCGAACTGCGCAATCGCGAGCTGGGAGGACGTCGCGGATCTCGACCGGCTGTGCGACGAGATCGGTGTCGACACGATCGAGACCGGTGCCGCCCTCGCCGTCTACATGGACTCGGGGGGCCTCGAGTTCGGCGATGCCGAAGGGGCGAAGCGCATCCTGCGCGAGATCGCCGAGGGCACCGAGCTCGGCCGGGCGATCGGCGACGGCGCTCTCGCGATGGGTCGCAAACGCAAGCACCACCGGATCCCCACGCTGAAGGGGCAGGCGATCCCCGCCTGGGACCCGCGTCCCCTCAAGGCCGCGGGCGTCACGTACTGCACCAGCGCGATGGGAGCCGACCACACCGCCGGGCTCATCGTCGAGCCGGGTCAGCCCTACGAGGAGGCCGTGCGCGCGTCCCAGGACTCGCAGATCGTGAACGCCGTGATCGACTCATCGGGGTTCTGTCAGTTCTTGATGCCGAATCTCGACGAGATCCGCGAGTTCTACGGCCTGTTCTACGGCGTGGAGGTGACGCGCGAGCAGATTGCAGATCTCGGGTGGCAGTGTCTCGAGGACGAGTGGGAGTTCAACCGGCGGGCGGGATTCGGTCCCGACGACGACCTGATGCCGAACTGCATGAAGCAGGACCCGATCGGCCCGGCAAAGCTGGTCTGGGACCTGGATCCGGAGCTCGTGTCACAGATCTACAAGCGGTGCGACCCCCACGACGAGCTCTTCGAGCTCCGCCCGAGCTGACCGCCGCTCTCTCACACGGCGCCTTGCCAGCGAACGAAGCTCCCCGCTACCGTTGCATCGATGGAGAGCTGTCAGCGCTACGTGCCGGTGCTCCTCCTCCTCGGTTTCGCGACTCTCGGGATCGCGAACGACCCGGCCGCGGACCAGCCCGGAGAGCCCCCGCAGCAGGAACACCTCGCAATCGAGCTCGACCGCCCCGTGTCGGATCAGCACATCCGCGAGCCGGTCCCCCTCGTCGAGGTGAGCGGCCGCGCGGGTACGCTGCCGTTCTTTGCTTCCGACGTGGTGATCCTGATCGACCACTCCACCCTCGCCGCAACCGCGTCGGGAATCGACGTCGACGAAGACGGCGTCGTTGGGCGCAATCGGAGCTCGGTGACGCAGTGGGACCCCCTTGCGCCGCCCGCGCGGCTCTGGACCACCGACTCGGGCGATACGAACCACGCGTTGCAGCTGCGGGTCGCACGGGCCCTCGTACCGAGGCTCGCCGCCCGGCAGAATCGCGTCGGTCTGGCGTCGTTCACGTTCCGCGCCCGGACGAGCGGCACGAGCATCGTCCGACTCACGGAGAAGGCGGCCGTCATCGTGCCCGTGGGCGAGCCCGACGCGGTGCTCGCGGCCCTCGAGGACTTCCCCGCTGCACAGGAGCGAAGATGGACGGATCTCACGAGCCTCCTCGAGCGTGGTGCGGAGCTCCTGGACGACGCGACCCCCGACACCGAGCCGGCCCGTCCGCGCGTGATCGTGTTGCTCTCCCTCGGCGCGCCCTCGGCTCCGGACGGCATCTTCTGGTCGTCGCGGGAGGCGATCGTGCACTCCGGCGAGTTCGCGCAGCGGGGCATCGCGCTGTGGGCCATTCCGCTCAACACTGCCGACCCGACCTTTCTGGCCGCGCTCACCCGCGGCAGCGGCGGGAACGTGCTGCCCCTCGACCGACTCGACGCGCAGTTTGGCGCGCCCGTCCCGAGCGAGCTGCGGCCGAGAGAGCTCGAGATCGAGAACGTCACCATGCACGCACGAGCCACCAGCCTGAGAGTGTTCCCGGACGGGCGGTTCGACGCGGTGGTTCCGCTCGAGCCCGGCGCCAACACGCTCGAGATCCGGGCCGTCCTCGCAGACGGGCACCGAGAGACCATCCGGCGCCTGGTCCACTACGAGGCGGGCCCCGCCGAGCAGATCCCTTAGCCTGCACATCTCACCAGGTCGCAGTAGCGGCCTGGTGAGATGTGCAGGCTAACGCGTCACGTCTCGAATGATGTCTTCGAGGGCGACGACCCAGCGCTCGACGTCGTCGTCGTCGTGCGAGACCGAGAGGGTCCACTCCTCTTCGCGGCCGGCGGCCATGATGATGCCGCGGTTGATGTTGTAGATCCATGCCAGCAGGCACAGCTCGACATCCTGGTGCT
>JALGZO010000085.1 GCA_025774865.1 bacterium
CACCGTCAGACCCTTGCCCCCGGGCCGGAGCCCCACTTCGTCACTCACGTTCGTGAACGTCCCGTCGCCGTCGTTCCGGTAGAGGGCGTCCTCTTCCGCCTCGTAATCGCGGGGGCCGGGGAAGAACCGGTACCCCTGGCGTTTCGAGAAGGAGGATGCGTGCGCTCCCTTCATGCCCGGACGGAACTTCAGGTAGTTCGCGACGAACAGATCGAGGTCACTGTCCCCGTCGTAATCGACGAAGACCGCCCCGCAACTCCACCGCGGATCTCCGGTTCCCGACGGCTCGGTGACGTCCTCGAACGTGCCGTCGCTCCGATTCCGGTAGAGGCGGTTTGGTCCGTAGTTCGTGACGTAGAGGTCTGTGAATCCGTCCCCGTCGAAGTCTCCGCACGCACAACCCATCCCGTAGGTGGCTTCTCCCAGTCCGGCGGCCGCCACAGGGCGTGATGGGTCGCACCCTCGCCGCGGGGTACACCCTCGCCGTCGAGGGGAGTGCCATTGACGAGAAAAGCGTCCAGCCAGCCATCTTCGTCGTAGTCGAAGAACGCACAGCCGCCGCCCGTCGTCATCAGAACGTTCTCCAGCTTCTCGGCCCCGAAGTTGTGACGGAACCGGAGGCCGGACGGCCCCGCGACGTCGGTGAAGTGAGGGGCCTCTGTCTCGGCGGCTGGCGTCGCCGGCGGACTCGCGACCCCCACCCACAGGAGAACGAGCAGGGTCCCCCCGAACCTCCGTCTGCGAGCCGGGGACTCAGAGGGCGTAGTAGATGAACGACAGGAAGATCCCATCGGTCGCGTCTCCCATGGTTAGGTGGACCTCGTGGCGGAAATCCAGCATCAGGCTGACGGCTGTCCTCAGCGAGTAGCCGGCCTCGAGAACGAGGGCGGTGTCGTCCGAGTCCGACCGGTCCACGTCGCGGATGATCGACTGCCATTGCGCCGCGAGGCGCAGATCGAGAAGCCGGGGAACGACCCAGTCCACCCACAACTGGTAGCCGAGCGTGTCGGTGGGGTCGATCCCGTCTTCGGCGAATCCGTTTCGCCCGTAAGTGAGCTGCGCGCCCATCATCAGGTAGAGGCCACGACGATAGAACGAGTCGAGTCCCACCCGCCACCGCGAGGTCGACTCCTCGCTCAACCGGTTCGGGCCTCGGATGACGGGGAGATCCCCGCCGAGGAAGGAGAGGCCGTATTGGAAGTCCCAGTAGGTCGGGGCGCCAAGCCGGCCGGTGATCAGAAAGCTCGTCGGACTCGAGCTGTCGAAGATGTGCGGCGAGTGGAGCGCCTCGCCGGAACCGATGGTCGCGGCGACCTCCCAGTCATAGGAGGCCAAGGGACCGGCCAGGTCGATCCCCCAGTCCCACTTGAGACCGAGGTCGACGGCTTCCACCGGAAGAATGAAGCGCTGGCGGGGCGCGAGGATCGGATTCACGCCGTAGGGAATGACGAACTGACCCAGGTAGAGTGCGAAGCGATCGTGCCGTCCGGGTTCGAGCCGTACCCAGAAGTCCTGCGGGGCGAACTTGATCTGATCGATGCCATCTTCCACTTCCATGGGGTCGTAGAGGAGGCGGGGGTGGAGATCCAACGCGGTCGGCGCCCACCGTCCCGAGGAGTCGAAGGTCCGCACCCAGTCCAGCGCGACGTACGATCCCGGGGGCCGTGGGGAGAGCTCGACGTGATCCTCGGTCGGATCGTCGGGCGGGAGTCCGCGAATGCCCGACGGGGCGTAGACGCCCGAGAGCACGACCTCCCAGTAGAGGAAAGAACGTCCGCCGCCGCCCTCGTCTTCGTCCCAGTCGTCCGCGTAGCCGGGGCCAAAGGGCCCTGCGACGAGGAGACCCGCGAGAATGAGCCCCTTCAGCACCGGCTGGCGCAAGCCTGGACTCCGAGATAGCGCACCCGAATTGCCTGCCCCTTTTCGTGGGCCTCACACTCGAGGCCCTCGAAACACTGATCTGCGTGAACTGAGCCCCTTGCCGGGGCATCGTCTCGGGCCCGAGGCGTGAGTCTTGCGATCGTCGCGGTCGGCGACCGAGCTCCTGTTCGGCAAGTGGCGGCCATCGGACCCAGCGCTACCATGATCTGGATCAGCAAGAAACATGATCCCTGTCATGCCGATCCGGCGAGCTCCCCTGTCGCAGAAGCGCCGATCGAGCGATGCTGGATGGCCTGAGGGGTCTCGCGGAATCGACTGAGTTCGGCGGCTCGGGGTGCTATCCTGAATGGGCCCGCTTCTAATCCGGCTTCCCCGTTGGTGGGCCCTAAATGCGGTCTCCAACCTCCTTCGTGCTCGCGGTACTTCTTTTCCTGCCCGCGCCGGTGCTCGCGGTGAATCTGCCGTGTGCCGACTACTCGGAGGCACCGCGCAAGATCGGTGAGACGGCCACGGTGATGATCGCCCGTGATCTGGTCCTCGTGGGGCCCTGGGCCTTTATCGCGGGCCGGGACTCCGACGCCGGCTCATTCGCGGCGGTCGACATCTCGGATCCAAACCATCCATCGATTCAGTCCCGGGTGGCGCTGCCCTCGCCGGCTTCGAGCGTGCACGTCGACGGTGACCGCGCTTTCGTCTGCTCGTCGACCGGCCTCACGGTCATCGACGTGGCCGATCCCGTGAACCCGGCCGTGGTGACGACCCTCGATCTGCCGGGAGCCGCCGATGCGTCCGTGTTCGGCGCGTACCTGTACGTCGCGCGCGGAGAGCACGGCGTCTCGATCGTATCGATCGACGACCCGGACGCCCCTGCAATCGTGGGAGGTTTCCCCGGGGAAGCCTCGCAGGTCGAGATCGATGGCACCCGCCTCGTGACCGGAGGTCACCGGATCGCCGGCTACGATCTCTTCGACCCTCTGAATCCCCAGCTTCTCTGGGACGTCGGTCACTACAATGACTGCTGGCCGGGGTGCTGCCTCGGTCGCGTTCAAGTGAGAGAGGGGCTGATCTACGCCCCGATCGACTGTTGTGACTACAACAACGACGCCCATCCCGTGATGGTGTGCTCGAGCACCTTCCAGGTCTGGGATCTCGACGGAAACCGGGTCAGCACCACCCCCATCGGGGCTTCGGGGCGAGGGCACGACCTGGCGGATGGATTGCTCTACGTCGGCACGACGATCGGCGCAATCCGCGTTCTCGATGCCTCCGATCCATCGGCGCTCCGAGAGTTGGGCGTCATTCCGACCTCCGGCCTCGCTCGCGCTCTGAGAATCCGGACGGGGGAGCGGGCCATCGCTTACATGGTGTCGGGATCGCGGTTTCTCGTTCACGACGTCACGCGGCCCGACCTCGCGGGAGTCCTCGACCACGACTCGAGCCGTTTGGAGATCTACGACGTGATCTCCGAGGGCGACGCGTACTACTCCATCGACTTCGCGCGCAACCGGGGCTACTGGGGGACGAGCGTTCGCGCGGTGGGCGAGACGACGGACCTCTACGGAGCCTGGCCCGGCTACGGATTCATCAATCACCACGCCGACGAGGGCGACATCGAGGTCGCGAGCGGTGACGTCTACATTTCCGGGAGCTGGCTCGGCCGCTCGGACATCGTGGGCAACGAGATCCGGCCCCCGGTCCCGGTGGCCGGCATCAGGGCCCTGGAGACCGAAGCGGTCGGCCACCACTTGCTCGTCGCGGGGGGATCGACCGGCCTGAAGGTGCTGGAGACGTTCGAAGATGCGGAGCCGAACGTCGTCCACACGAACCCGGCCTGGAACGTCTCCTCGATCGCGGTCCGCGGGGATCTAGCCCTGGCCTTGACCGGCATGCGCGAGGCCCGCTTGCTCG
>JALGZO010000086.1 GCA_025774865.1 bacterium
CGTGCAGATCCACGACGAGGAGCGGCGTTTCCTCGCGCATCTCCTCGAGCGCCTCACGTCCCAGGCGGAACGGGTCGTCGTATGCGCTCATGAAGACGCGCCCCAAGAGGTTCAGCACCCCGACCTTCTGTCCCCCCTTCGACTCGAACACGCCCCATCCGCGTCCGGGGGTACCCCTGGGAAAGTTGTGCGGTCTGAGGATTCGGTCGTGCTCGTCGGCCAGCTGCACGGCTTCGGGCTTGTCCCAGGTGTGATTCCCGTTCGTCACGACGTCCGCGCCGGCGGCGAACAGGGCGTCGATCGAGCGCCGGTTGAATCCGAATCCGCCGGCCGAGTTCTCCGCGTTGATGATGACGAAGTCGGGACGCTCCTCGTCCAGGAGCGCCGGGGCCGTTTCGCGGAGGACGCGCCGGCCCGGCCGCCCCACGACGTCTCCGATGAACAGGATACGGAACCGATTCGATGAGCTCGTCACCCGCACCCCGTGAGCGGCCGCGCGATTCTGACCTAGCGGGACGCCGTCTCCGCGGGCGAAGCAAGCTCCGCGACCTTGTCCAGGCGAATCGGCGATGTTCAACGCCGCCAGCACGGCGATCTGGGATGCCGTGCCCGTGGACATCTTCGAAGAGATCTGGTGCATCAGCTCATCGACGTAGAGGGCGACCTCGCGCACGAACGCGCCGTCTTCCGTCGACCGTACCTTGTACTCGTGTCCGAGGATGTGGACGGAGACCGTCCGAACGTCCGGGCTCATGCCTCTCCCAGCTCGGTGCGATCGTGCCGCGTCACGACCGGCTCCCGGTTCAGGCTTCCAGCGCCTTCATCTTGTCGACCATACCCTCGATACGACCCCGGACACGCCCGAGGCGCGCTTCCAGGTCCTCACACTTCGCGCGAAGCTCGTCCACCACGCTCTGCGACTCTCCGGCTGCTTGAAGGTCGGCCGCGAGGCTCCGGATCTTCTCCTCGAGCCCCTGGGATTCGCCCTTCAGGAGCTCGTTTTGGGAGCGAAGCTCGGTGACGGTGTTGACCGCGTTGTCGACCTTCGACTCCAGCTCGTCCAGCAGTTCGAGGTTCATCCCCACCCTCTCCGTATTCCGAATCTATCGTTTCAATCAGCGAAGACGACCGCCGAGCTTTCCGCTCACCCGACTCACGATCCGCTCGACGCACCCGTCGACTTCATCGTGCGTCAAACTCCGTTCCGGGGAACGGAAGACCAGCGTGTATGCGAGGCTCTTCTCCCGTTCGCCGAGCGGCGCGCCCTGGTAGACATCGAACAGCCGGAGCTCCGCCAAGAGGGACCCTCCCTCTTCCCGAAGCGTGCTTTCGAGAGAGCTCTGGCGACACGACCGCGGAACGACGAAAGCCAGATCTCGAACTGCGCCCGGGTACCGCGGCAGGGGCTCGAAGAACCGCACCCCCAGCTCGGCCTCGATCGCACTGATGTCGAACTCCGCCAGAACCACCGGCGCATCCGCGGGAAGATCGAACGCTTTCCGACCCTCCAGTCCGATCTCACCCATCACGCCGATCGTCTTGTCGTGGACGACGATGGCCGCCGAGCGCTCCGACAGCAACCGGTCGGAAGGGCGATCTTCGAGCCGCAGACGCGCCTCCCAGAACTGCTCGACATATACTTCCAGCAAACCCTTCATGTCAAAGAAATCGCAGGGTTTGCTGCCCATCCCTCGCGAAGCGTCGGTACCGAGCCCCGCGAGGAGAACGCCGACGCGTTGTCGCTCAGCGACTTGCGACTTTCCGGCGCTCGCGAACGTCCGACCGACCTCGCAGATCGCGAGATCCGGGATCGAGCGAGCCCGATTCGTGGCGAGAACCCGGAGAAGCGAGGGAGCGAGTGAACCTCTCAGATGCGAGCGATCAGCGGTCAGTGGGTTTCGCAACGGAAGGCACCTTCCCAGGAACCCCTTTTCCGAGACGAGGGCGTCCTCGAACGCCCCGTCGACGAGGCTCGGCGTCACGACCTCGGTGAGCCCGAGCGAGAGAAGGGTCCGCCGGGCTCGCCAGAACTCTGCCACTCGACGGTGTCGCAACGGCGTCTGTCCCGCGCGGGCGACCGCCCGCTCCGGCACACGGTCGTATCCATGGATGCGGGCGACTTCCTCGACGAGGTCCTCCTCGGCCGCGAGATCCTGCCGCCAGGTCGGGGCCGTCACCTCCCAGCCCTCCTCCGTCTCCGCTTCGAGGTCGAGAGCGAGATTCGCGAAGATCGAGCGGGTTTCTTCGTCCGGCAGTTCTACACCGAGGATGCGCCGCAACGTGTTTCGGCGAAGCCGTACCCGGGCCGGGGCGGCCGGCGCCGGGTAGGCATCGACTGCCTCGACGACTCTGGCGCCCGGACAAAGCTGGAGCAGGAGCTCGCACGCGCGATCCAGAGCGCGGGGTACGCTCTCCCGATCGACGCCGCGCTCGAACCGGGCCGACGCGTCCGTCACGAGTTTCAGCGCTCGAGCGCCGGCCCGTACCCGCGGCGGCGCGAAGCTCGCTCCCTCCAGGAAGATGCTGGTCGTCGTCTCGGTCACCATGGTGCTCTCACCGCCCATGATTCCACCGAGCGCGACCGGCCCCGCCTCATCCATGATGAGAAGCGTCCCGGCGGCGAGATCTCGCTCCCGCCCGTCGAGCGTCGTCATGGTTTCGCCCTTCTTCGATCGACGCACGCCGATCTTCTTCCCCGAGAGCTTCGCGAGGTCGAAGGCGTGCAGGGGATGCCCGAGCTCCAGCAGGACGTAGTTCGTGACGTCGACGAGATTCCACAACGGTCGCACGCCGGCCGCCTGCAATCGGTCGGCGAGCCACGACGGCGAGGGCCCGGCGGCCAATCCCTCCACGACGCGGCCACAGTACCGGGGGCAGTCCTTCGGGTCCTGGATCTTCACGGTCCATTTCGGCTTTCCGGTGGGGAGCTCGATCGCCGGCGTCCGCCGCTCGAAGCTCCGCCCCGATGTCGCCGCGACCTCGTGCGCGACGCCCTCCACGGACATGAGGTCACCCCGGTTCGATGTGGGCTCGGTCACCAGGACCGTTTCTCTCGAGAGCACATCGCCGAGCGGACGACCGATCTCGGTCTCCGGGGGCAGGAGCAGAATCCCGTCGGAGTCCTCGGACAGACCGAGCTCCGCCTCGGAGCACAGCATTCCGTTGGACGTCACACCGCGGAGCTTGCGTTTCTCGATGACGAAGTCCTCGCCGAGCCGCGCCCCCGGCAGCGCGACCGCCCCGACCCAGCCCGCTTCCGCGTTGGGCGCACCGCACACGATCTCGTAGGACGATTCCTCGCCCACGTCGACCTCGCACACCGACAGACGGTCGGCCCGCGGGTGTTTCTCGCAGGAGACGATCTTCCCGGTGACGATTCGCTCGGGGATCTCGACTCCGGCCACGACCTCGCACTCGAGGCCGGCGCTCGTCAGTCGCTCGGCGGTTTGCTCCGGCGAGGCGGACAGCTCCGTCATCTCCTTCAGCCACTTCAACGGCACTCTCATGGCGCGCCCTGGAACTGGGTGAGGAAACGCTGATCGTTCTCGTAGAGGTGCCGGATGTCGGGGATGCGGTGGCGCAGCATCGTCAGTCGATCGGGCCCCATCCCGAATGCGTAACCGGACACTTCGTCGGGGTCGTAGCCGACGCCTCGCAGCACGTTCGGGTGAACCATGCCGCAGCCGAGCACCTCCACCCACCCGGTTCGCTTGCAGACCGCGCAGCCCGAGCCTCCGCAGACCGTACAGGTGATGTCGAGCTCGAGGCTCGGCTCGGTGAACGGGAAATAGCTCCCGCGGAACCGGATCGGGAGATCTTCCTCGAAGAAGCGTCGCACGAAGACGTGAAGCACGCCTTTGAGATCGCCGAGCGTGACGTCGTCCCCTACTTCGAGCCCTTCCATCTGGAAGAAGAACGGAGAGTGGCTCGCGTCGAAGTTGTCCCGGCGGTACACGCGTCCGGGGCTCACGACGCGCACCGGAGGCGGCTGGTTCTCCATGACGTGAATCTGCACCGGGGACATTTGGGTCCGCAGCAGATGGTCGGGCCCGACGAAGAACGAGTCGTGCTCGTCGCGAGTGGGATGCCCTTCCGGGATGTTGAGCGCCTCGAAGTTGTAGTGGGGCGTCTCGACCTCCGGACCGTCCGCGACGTCGAACCCCATCTCCCGGAAGATGTCCACCATCCGCTCGAGCGTGCGCATCAGGATGTGAGGGACTCCGAAGGAGGGCCGGCGTCCCGGGAGCGTGGCGTCGAATTCGTCGCCCGGGTCGGCGGCCCTCCCGCCATTCTCGAACTCGGCGCGGCGTGACTCGAGCGCGTCGGCGAGCGTCCTGCGCACTTCGTTCCAGGCCTTGCCCGCATCGGGTCGCTCCGCCGCCGGAAGCGACGATACGCCGCGCAGAGACGCCGTCACCTCTCCCTTGCGACCGAGGTAACGGCGGCGCACGTCCTCGAGGCGCTCGGCGCTCGAGGCGTCCTCGATATCTCGCAGGCCCTGGTCGAGGGTGTCCTGGGGTGAGACCGCCGCCATGGCGCTAGGCCGGGGTAGCAGTGTCGAGATGTTCCTTGGCGAGGGTCGCGAGATCAACGAACGCGTCCGGATCATTGACCGCGAGATTCGCGAGGACGCTCCGGTCGAGCTCGACCTCGGCCCGCTTCAGTCCGCTCATGAACCGCGAGTAGGTGAGCCCGTTGAGGCGGGCCGCGGCGTTGATGCGGATGATCCAGAGCCGACGGAACTCGCGCTTCCGGGCGCGACGATCTCGGTACGCGTACTGCAGCCCCTTGTCGACGGCGTGTTTCGCGACCGTGTACAGCTTGCGGCGACCGCCGAAGTAGCCCTTCGCGGCCTTGAGAACCTTCTTCCGCCGTCGACGTGAGTCGTACGAACGTCCTGCGCGTGCCATTTCGATCTCCTTCGTCGGTGAGGGGGCTCCCGGCTGGGAGACTTGGCGACCCCGTTCCCGTGTTGCCTACGCTTCGTTCGATCCTTCAGCGGCCTCGGTCTTCTTCTTTGCCACAGAGGCTCGCGGCGTAAGCAGCATCTGCATGTTCCGCCCTTCCATCCTCGGCGCCGACTCGACCGTAGCGACGTCGGTGAGCGTCTCGGCCACTGACTCGAGGATCCGCTTGCCGATGTCGGCGTGCGTCACCTCGCGTCCTCGAAAGTTCATCGTGACCTTGACCTTGTGGTGCTCGGAGAGAAATCTCCGGGCCGCGCGGACCTTCACTTCGAGGTCGTGCCGCTCGATCTTCGGTCGGAGCTTGACTTCCTTGAGCTGTTGCTGGTGCGAGCGGCTGCGGGCCTTGCGGTCCTTCTTGTTCTGCTCGTACTTGTATTTCCCGAAGTCCATGATGCGACAAACGGGCGGGCGAGAGCTCGCTGCGACCTCGACCAGGTCCAGACCTTTTTCCCGCGCCAAGGCGCGCCCCTCATCCGCACTCATGATGCCGAGCATCTCCCCGTCTTCGTCGACGACGCGCACGGGCGAGATACGGATCCGCTCGTTGACTCTCAGCTCTTTATCGATGGACTAGTCCTCCTCGAAACCGTTTCGATGCCGAACCGGGCGCCGGCGCCCAGTCCGTGGGCTCTCACGACAGCCCCCTTCGGCGGGACCCCCGCGCCCTGCGGCGGGGATCCTGGTGGGCGATACTGGACTCGAACCAGTGACCTCCTGCATGTCAAGCAGGCACTCTAACCAGCTGAGCTAATCGCCCCCGGACCCGCTGTCCGCGAAATCTCGCCAAGCGGATCGCCCGACGTCAAGGGCTTTCGCCTACGAGTCATCCGTCAGGGATCTCTCGATCTCCTCGAGGGCCGACTCGTCCGGATCTCCGTCCACGTCCGGGGCGGGCTCGGCCTCCGACGCCGCTTCCGCCTGCGCCCGGCCCTTCCGCTCACCCGCGCGACGCTTCACCTCGGCCCGGTAGTTCATCTCCTCTTCGTCGTCCATCTCCTCCAGACGGTCCTTGAGGGAGAGCACGATCCGGCGCTGCTGCTGATCGAGATTGATGACCTTCAGCGGAACCGCGTCTCCGTCGCCGAACAGTTCCCCCGGCGCCATGACATCGTCCCAGCCGAGGTGCGAGATGGGGACGAACCCCTCCAGGTCATCCTCCAAATCGACGACCACGCCGCGGTCCAGAACTCGGCTGATGCGGCCCGTGGTGGGCACACCCGGCTGGTAGTTCTCCGAGAGCTCGAGCCACGGATCGTCTTGAACCTGCTTGAGACCGAGCGAGATCCGGCGGGCTTCCTTGTCGATGTTGAGGACGACCACTTCCACGTCGTCGCTCTTCTTCACGACTTCGGACGGATGTCGAATCCGCTTCGTCCACGACATGTCACTGATGTGGACGAGCCCATCGATCCCTTCCTCCAGCTCCACGAACGCACCGAAATTCGTGAGATTCCGGACCTTGCCGCTGAACTTCGAGCCGACCGGGTACTTGTCGTCCAGGGTGAGCCAGGGATCGGGCTCGACCTGCTTCAGGCCGAGCGAGATCTTCTCGTTCTCCGGGTCGACCTTGAGAACGACGACGTCGATCACGTCGTTGATCGTCAAGATCTTCGCCGGATGACGGACGTGGCGCGTCCAGCTCATTTCCGAGACGTGAATGAGACCCTCTACGCCTTTTTCCAGCTCGATGAAAGCACCATAGTCGGTGATCGAGACGACGCGGCCGCGAATGCGCGAGTTCACGGGGTACTTCTCCGCGACCTTCTCCCACGGGTACGGGGTCAGCTGCTTGAGCCCGAGCGAGATCCGCTCGCGCTCCTTGTCGAACTCGAGCACCTTCACCTTGATCGTGTCGCCGATCGTGACGATCTCGGACGGATGTCCCACCCGTCCCCACGACATGTCCGTGATGTGCAGCAGGCCGTCGATGCCGCCGAGGTCCACGAATGCCCCGAAATCGGTGATGTTCTTGACCTGCCCCTCGCGGATCTGGTCCTTCTCGAGCTCCTTGATCAGCCTCCCGCGCTTGACGGCGCGCTCCTCCTCGAGCACGACCCGACGCGACACCACGATGTTCCGGCGGCGCTTGTTCAGCTTGATGACGCGGAACTGCAACATCTGGCCGATGAGGTCGTCCAAGTTGGGAACGCGGCGGAGCGCCACTTGTGATCCCGGCAGGAACGCATCCACGCCGAAGAGGTCGACGACGACGCCGCCCTTGATGCGACGAACGAGCCGCCCCTCCACGATTTCCTGATCGTCGTACGCTTCCTTGATCTTGTTCCATACGCGAAGGAAATCCGCGCGCTGCTTCGACAGCACCACGAGGCCGTCGGCGTTTTCCATACGCTCGAGGTAGACCTCGATCTCATCGCCAGCCGAGAGCTCCTGCGGGTTCGCGAACTCGGAGAGATTGATCACGCCCTCCGACTTGAACCCGATGTCGACGAGCACGTCCTTCTCGCTGACCCCGATCACCTTGCCCTGAACGATCTGTCCCTCCGACAGGTCGCCGAGCGTCTCCTCGTAAAGGCCGAGGAGCTCCCGAATCTCGGGAGAATCGAGATCAACGTCTTCTTCATCGGCGAGGTTGACGAGCTTGGGCGGGGGCGCCTCCCTCGTCTTCTCCTCGCGAACTTCGTCCGTCGACTCTGTCGACTCCGCCGACACGTCCGTCACTTCATTCATGCGATTCAGTTACCGTCCTTCTCTGGAATTCGGGGGCCGTCGGCCGGACGCCCGCCGGCTACTCACCGCCGTCGTCTCGGGCCGAGACACCCGTCTCCCGATCGAAAGTCTCGGGACCATCCTTGAGCCCGCGGATCCGGTCCATGACCTCATCCGCGTTCCGGCGGTACGACTCTCGCCGGTTCCTCGGGTCGCGATTCTCCTCCGGGAGCGCATAAGGGGGACCGAACGTCACCCGCATGCGTCCCCGCCGGAAAAGGCTCCGGAGCGGAGTATCGGTTCCCTCGACGTAAGCCGGCACCACGGACACCGGATACATCGTCAGCAGCATCCCGACGCCGATCCGGGGCTCCCGCAACCGGCCGTCGCGGGAGCGCGTGCCCTCCGGAAAGAACACGAGTGCTTTCCCGCTCTCGAGATGCTCGCCCAGCGCCCGCAGCGTGCCGAGTGACAGCCGGGCCCGGTCGACCGGAATCGAGTTGAGCGACCGGATCCAGCGCCCCAAGATCGGTACCGTGAAGAGCTCCTTCTTCGCGGCGAACCCCCCCTCGCGCGGGATCACGCACGCGACGATCGGAGGATCGAGATAGCTGATGTGGTTGGACGTGACCAGAACAGGACCGGTGGTGGGGATGTTCTCCCGACCCACGACCCGAAGACCCCACAGGAGACGCGCCAGCCCGAAAGCCGCAAGCCGGCAGAAATGGTACCAGAGACGCACCTCGCGGGCATTTCCTCCGTTACGGCGCCAACCGACCGGCCATGGTACCGGAAACGGGGTCAGGCGGAAACGACAAAACGGCCAGAAACCCCTGATTCGGCTCCTGGCCTCCCGCCCACCCCTCACTCCGACGCGGCGGGGAGAGCCGCCTGGGCCACGCGGACGACCTCAGCCACCTGCTCCTCGATCGTCATCCTGGTGGTGTCAATCACGATCGCGTCCTCCGCCTGGCGCAGCGGGCTATCCTCCCGCTCCGAGTCCATCGCGTCGCGCGTTCGGATCTCCTCCATCAGGGCCTCGAGGCCCTGGATCACGCCGCGGTCGCTCAGCTCCCGGCGTCTCCGGCGGGCGCGCTCCTCGAGGCTCGCGGCGAGGAAGATCTTCACCGGAGCGTTCGGAAAGACGACCGTCCCGATGTCACGTCCCTCCACGACGCAGCGACCCTCCGCCCCGATGTTCCGTTGAGTACGCACCATGGCCCGGCGCACCGCCGGAACGCTCGACACCTCCGAGACGGCACGCGAGATCCGAGGCTCGCGCAGCTCTTCCGTCACGTCCTCGCCGTCGACGAGAACCCTCACCTCGCTCTCGCCGGAGCGAAACTCGAGCCGGATCGAGCTCGCCAGGGCACCGAGTGCCGTCTGATCCCCGAGATCGGTCCCTGTCTCGAGCGCCTTCCACGTGACCGCCCGGTACATGGCTCCGGTATCGAGGTAGACGAAGTCGAGGCGATCCGCGACCCGGCGGGCGGTCGTGCTCTTGCCCGAAGCGGCCGGGCCGTCGATTGCGACGACGAATCCGCTCACCGGGCACTCTTTCGGAGCCGCTCGAGATCGCGGTCGAAGTCGGGATGTGAAACGCGCATCGCGTCTGCTCCGTTCAGTCTCACCCGTCCCCGGGAGAGCAATCCGGCGATCCGGAGTGCCATCGCGACGCGATGATCTCCGCAGGCGTCGACCGCGCCTCCCGAGAGCTCACCGCCCTGGATCACCCACCCGTCGGGGCGCTCCACCACGTCCGCGCCCAGTCGCCTGAGCGCGTCGGCCATCGACGCGAGCCGGTCCGATTCCTTGACGCGAAGCTCGCCCGCTCCCGTCACCCGGGTCTCACCTCGGCAGGCCCCCGCGGCCAGGACCGCGAGCACCGGGAGCTCGTCCAGGAGCGACGGGATCGTGGTCGCGCCCACCCGGACGCCGCGCATCCGGCCCGATCGGATTCGCAACGTGCCGACCGGCTCGCCGCACCAGCTCCCCGTGACCACCCGATCCACCCGCGCGCCCATGCGCGCGAGCGCCCGGAAGAACCCCACGCGGGTCGGGTTCAGGCATACCCCTTCCAGCGTGAGATCGGAACCCCGAAGCGCGGCGGCCGCCGCCGCGAAGAACGCGCCCTGAGAGGGGTCGCCGGGCACGCGCCCTGACGGCGGGCGCAGCGTGCCCCCGGGGCGCAGCTCGACGCCGCCCGGCACCCGGCGCACGTCTTCCCCGAGCGCCTTCAGCATGCGCTCCGTGTGATCGCGTGAGCGGTGGGGCTCGAGGACGCGGGCCGGTACGCGGGCGATCCACGCGGCCAGCAGGATCGCCGACTTCACCTGGGCGCTGGCGACCGGCTGCGCCCATCGGATCGCTCGGAGTCCGCCCCCGCGGACCCGAAGCGGCGGCAACACTTTATCGGCGACGGCGCGCCCCTCGATCTCCGCCCCCATCCGCTTCAGCGGATCCGCGATCCGCCCCATCGGGCGGGCCGAGAGCGACCGGTCCCCCGACAGCGTGGCGGCGAAGGGACACCCGGCGACCACCCCCGCCAGAAGGCGCATGGTCGTACCGGAATTGCCGCAGTCGAGACGACCCCGCGGCTCGCGAAACGCCGCGACGCCGTCTCCGCTCACCGTCCACCGTTCGGCGCGCCGGCTCACGGTCACGCCCAGCGCCCGGAGGGAGCGCGCCGTCGCGGCGACATCCCGGCCGGGATTGAGCCCGACGAGATCCACCCGGCCGCCCGCGAGCGCGGCCAAGATCAGCGCACGATGCGACAGTGACTTGTCACCGGGAGGACAGAGGCGGCCGACGATTCGAGACGAGGCCCGGCGCACGATTCAGACCGTGCGGCCGACGGCGCGAGCCACTTTCCGGATCTCACCCATGCCGTCCGCGAATCGTTCGGGCAGGAGCGACTGAACACCATCCGAGAAAGCCGTCGCGGGTGAGTTGTGCACCTCGATCATGAGTCCGTCGGCGCCCGCCGCCACGCCCGCGCGGGCCATCGGAACCACGTACCGCCAGTCCCCCACCCCGTGGCTCGGGTCCACGATGACGGGAAGGTGGGTCAGACTCTGCAGGACCGGCACCGCGGCGAGATCGAGCGTATTGCGGAGCGTGGTGTCGAACGTGCGGATCCCCCGCTCGCAGAGGATCACGCTCTCGTTCCCGTTCGACATCACGTACTCCGCCGACATCAGGAACTCCGTGATCGTCGTCATCATCCCCCGCTTCACGAACACCGGGACCTGGCCTCGCCCGACCTCGTTCAGCAGGCTGAAGTTCTGCACGTTGCGGGCGCCGATCTGGATGATGTCCGCGTATCGTGCGACGAGCTCCACGTCGCGCGTGTCCATCACCTCGGTGATGATCAACAGCCCGGTTCGCTCCCGAACTTCGGCGAGGATCTCGAGCCCCTCCTGTCCGAGACCCTGAAATGAGTAGGGCGAGGTCCGAGGCTTGAACGCGCCACCCCGGAAGACGGTCGCTCCGGCCTTCGCAACGGCGTCGCCGATCTCGAAGCACTGGGCGCGGGACTCCACCGAGCACGGGCCCGCCATCACGACGATCCGCTTCGCGCCGAGCTTCAGCCTTCCGAGCCGGAGCTCGGTCTTCTCTGGACGGTAGTCGCGGCTGGCGAGCTTGTAGGGTTTCTGCGTCGCGACCAGGCGCTCGACGCCGGCCAGCGCTTCGAGCTGAGCCGCCCGGAGAATGTCCTCTTCGCCCTCGAGGGTCAGCACGATCCGTTCGGCGCCGCGCGTGACGTGCGCCTTGACACCGAGCGAGCCGAGGCGGTCGAGAACGGCGTCGATCTCGGGCTGCTGGACGCCGTGCCGGAAGATCAGGATCAATGCGAGCCGCCCTTCGCGCCGCCGTCGACGATTCCCACGGCCGCGCGCAGCGCGCTCACCTCGTCGGAGTCGAGCTCGCGCCACTTCCCCACGTTGAGAGATCCGATCTCCAGGGGACCCAGACGGATCCGACGCAATCGGATCACCTCGTGACCGAACAGGGCGAGCATTCGTCGGATTTGACGCTTGCGTCCTTCCTTCAGCTCGATCTCGAGTACGGCTCTCCCCCTCTTCGAAGACAGCTGACGCACGCGCGCCGGCAAGGTGGGGCCGTCGTCGAGAATGACACCGCGACGAAACGCTTCGACCACCGCGGAAGCGACGGGACCGTCGACGTGCACGTGGTAGAGCTTCGACACCTTGAACCGAGGGTGGGCGAGACGGTACGCGAGATCTCCGTCGTTTGTGAAGAGGAGAAGTCCCTCGCTCCGATAGTCGAGGCGGCCGACCGGAAACACGCGCCCCGGAAAGTCCGCGAGAAGATCCATGACGGTGGAGCGTCCGCGTGCGTCGCTCGCCGCCACGAGCACGTCACGGGGCTTGTTCAACAGGAGCATCCACTGGTCGTGCGGGATCGAAAGCGTTCGACCATCCAGGGCGACGACGTCCTGGTCGGGAGTCACTCGTGTTCCGAGCTGGTCGACCCGGGTCCCGTTCACGGTGACGCGGCCCCGGAGGATCAGATCGTCGCACCGTCGCCGCGACGCCACGCCCGCGGCCGCGAGGAATCGGTTAAGGCGAAGCGGCTCCCCCATGATCGTCCGACTCCTCCCCGGAGTGAGACACCGGCGTGGTTCGGGCGCCGGCCGCGGACGGCTCCGGCCCCGCTTCCATGATAACCGGCTCGGGGACCGAATGGGGGAACTCGGCGTCGGCAAGTTCCGCTTCCTGGTCCATCCCCGGCGGCAGATCGCCCGACAAAAGCGAATTCAGCTCCTCCGAGCGAGGGAGCTCCGAGAGGCTCGGCAGGCCGAAATAGGCCAGGAACTCCGGGGTGGTGGCGTACAGCAGCGGACGTCCCGGCGCCTCGGCGCGGCCCGAGATCCGGACCAGCTTGCGGTCCAGCAAGTGACGGAGGACGCCGTCGCTGGCGCTCACGCCGCGGATCATGTCGATCTCCGCGCGCGTGGCCGGCTGTTTGAACGCGATGATCGAGAGTGTCTCGAGGGCCGCCCGCGACAGCCGAGTGGGCACGCGGTCCCGATGAAGCTTCGTCAGGAGAGCGCCGTGCTCGGGTGTCGTCGCCAGCTGGAAGCCGCCGGCGATCGGGGTGACCCGGAAGGCACGTCCGGTGTCGCTGTAGAACACGTTCAGGCGGTCGATCGCCTCCAGGACCTTGCTGCTCCGCGACACGGCGAGCTCGGCGAGTCGCTTCGCCGGGAGCGGCACTTCGGACGCGAAGAGGATCGCCTCGATCTTCGCGTCCAGCGCCTCGCTCGTCTCCGGAGGAGCGACGACATCCCCGGTCTCGGTCATGTTCTCCTCATGTGTCATGAGTGGACGTGGCCCCCGCCTTCAGCTGGATCCAGATCTCGCCGAACCGATCGATCTGATTCACGACGATCTCGTTCTGTCGAATCATCTCGAGCAACGCGAGAAAGGTGGTGATGACGAAGGCGCGGCTCAACAAGTTCTCGAAGAGCGCGAAGAAGGTGACTCCCTCCGCGCGCCGCCCGCACTCGCGGCGAATGAACTTCGCCTGCTCCTCGACCGAGTACTCCTCGGTCTCCATCTCCAGCGGCCGTTCCCGGTCCAGGCGGTCGAGTATCGTCTTGAATGCACGGAAGAGATCCACGAGCGAGACGTCGAGGTCTCCGGGCCCGTCGGTCTCTTCGTCGTCCGGCAGGAGCGGCGCCGCGGTGCGGCAGAAGATCTCACGCCAGTCGCTCTCTCGTTCCCCGAGCGCCTCGGCCACCTGCTTGAACTCGCGGTACTCGAGCAGGCGACGCACGAGCTCGGCCCTCGGGTCGCCTTCGTCGTCCTCCTCCTCCGCATCGGGATCCCGGGGAATCAGCATCTTCGCCTTGATCCGCATGAGCGTCGCCGCCATCAGGACGTACTCCCCCGCGCGGTCGAGGTCGAGCGCCTCGAGGTCGGCGATCGAATCGAGGTATTGCTGCGTGATCCGGGCGATCGGAATGTCCGTGATGTCGACCTCCTCTTCCCGAATCAAGTAGAGGAGGAGATCGAGCGGACCCTCGAACTGATCGAGCTGAACGAGGTAGCCGTCCCCGGCGACGGGCAGGGGCTTCTCGACGGCGGGCGCCGGCTCGGCCGCGGCCCGCTCGAGCGCCGCCTCCTCCGCGTTCGTCAGAACGAGAGCCTCGTCGGGCCCGGACGAGCCGTTCCCCTCGGACACGGGCGCGGTCTGCGGATCTCGTGGGATCATCCGGTCTGGGCTCCCCGAAGAAGGCGGATGCTCGGGCCGCGACCATCTTACCGCGAAAGGCTCAGACTCGCCGCTCCCTTTCCCGCGGATGGTACGAGCGGTGCACTTCCGAGAGATACGTCGTGTCCACTTTCGTATAGACCTGCGTCGTCGAGAGATCCGCGTGGCCCAGAAGCTCCTGCACGACGCGCAGATCCGCCCCCCCCTCCAGCAGATGCGTGGCGAACGAGTGCCGAAGCGTGTGCGGGGAGACCCGG
>JALGZO010000087.1 GCA_025774865.1 bacterium
GACGGTGTCGTTGCTCGTCAGGCGGAGGCTCGCGCTCTTCGCCCCGTCCGTGATCGGGGTGAACGTCACCTCGACCGATCGAGTGGTGGCGGGCAAGAGCGTGAACGGAGCGGTGCCGCTCGTGATCGTGAATGCCCCGGCGTCGGCGCCCTCGAGATTCATCGCCGTGACCTGCAACTCTTCGTCGCCGTAGTTGTGGATCTCGAACGTCCGGGAGGCGCTCTCGCCGCCGATCCCGATTCCCCCGAAGTCATGGGACGCGGGCGACGTGGCGATGAACGGGCCGCCGACCGGGCCGCCGCGGATCTCGAGACCGACTACAGCCCAGTCCACCTTCCGATCGAAGAGGCCATTCACTGTCGTCGGGCCGGTGAATAGAACCTCACGGTCTTGCACGGCGATCCCCGCCGCTCGACCCCCCGTGCCCTGAACGAAGTCGGCGCGCTCGGTGAACCCCGCGCCCGGTTCGTGAGTGCGCGACCGCATCGAGGCGGCGCTGTATACCCGAGCTCCGTTCAAGATCGTCGTGAGGTCGAACGCGTACGCTGCGGTGTCCGCGCCGTCGACGCAGGCACCCTCCTCGCCGTTCGTGTTGCCGGATACGACGGTGCCGATCGGGTTGAGCGGATCCGTGCCGGAGTAGCGAGAAACGTGGATCGTCGCGCTGTTGGGCGCGGCTTCAAAGGTTGCCGTGACGGGGCCCGATGAGGCCGAACCCACCGCAGCCCACACCTCGACGCCGGTCTGGCTCCTTCCGGCACACTGGGCGGCGACCCGCGTCCAGGTGACGCCCAGTCCGGTCACGTCAACCACACTCCGCAGAGACCTCATCGTGACCGCGGCGAGGTAGAGATCCGGCCCCCCGCCCCCCACCGTCGGGGACGTCACGATGGTCGACGATGACGAACCGCCCCCGTGCCCTTCCACGAACACGATATCGGCGGTGGGCGGCGGTTCCACCCCCTCGCCCGTGAGCGGGATCATCGCGATACCCTCGTCCGCGTCGTCGCTCGTGATGGTCACTTCCGCGATCTTCGGGCCGACGGCGGAGGGCAGGAAGCTCACCGAGATCGAATGCGACGTTCCGGGGGCGACGGCGAATGCCCCCGCGCCCGAATCGATCGCGAAGTCCGCGGCGTCGATGCCGCCGAGCGTGACGGACGCGACGTTGAGGTTCACCTCGCCGTCGTTGCGGATGGCGAGAGTCGCCGACTCGCTCGAACCCAGATACACGCTTCCGTAGTCGTGCGAGCTCGGTATCAGCGTGATCTCCGGCGCCGCCGTCTCCGGGAGAGCGGTTCCGGCGAGCGCCACGTCGATCGTCGGCTCGTCAACGTCGTCACTCACGAGGCGCAACGCCGCGGCCTTCGCGCCTTCCGATGCGGGGGCGAAACTCACTTCCAGCGATGTGGAGTTGCCCGGGTCGAGCGTGAACGGGTCCCCGCCGGTCAGGATGCTGAACTCCGCCGCATCCGCCCCCGTCAGCGACGTGTTCACCGTGAGGGCCGACGTGCCGACGTTCTCGACACTGAAGAACGCCGACACCGCCGTAGTCACCCGCACCGCACCCCAGTCGTAGTCATCCGGGGCGACCGCGATGTCGGGCGCCACCCCCGTCGCGACCAGGGCCGCGTCGAGGGGGGATTCGTTCTGGTCGTTGCTGGTGAAGCGCAGGCTCCCCGTCTTCACGCCGGTCGTCACCGGGGTGCAGCTCACCTCGACCATCCGCGAGTCCCCGGCGGCCAGCGTGAACGGGGCGGCGCCGCCGGCCACGTGGAATTCGGCCGCGTCCGGTCCCCTGATCGTGGTGCCCGAAACGGCGAGATCGACGGCACCTTCGTTGGTGACCGTGAACGATCTCGTAGCGGATGACCCAACGAGGAGCTCACCCCAATCGTGGGCGAGCGGAGTGACCGCGATGTCGGGTCGGGAGCCGCCGGGCAGGGTGACATAGTTGTGAAAGTAGTAGTCCGTACGTTCGTCGGACGCGATGAGGAGCAGACCGGTCGCACTGTTGACGGTCTGCTTCGTCGACGTGGGATCGTTGATGTCTCGGTCGGCGTCACTCTGGATGAAGAGCTCGCCGGAACCGACGTTGAAACCCATGTTGTCGAGGTCGGTCGTCTTCACGTGGATGGCCCCGGACGCGATGTCATCGCTCTTCCCGAAGACGTACGCGACCCGATTCTCGTCGTCGATCAGCATGGACGGGCGGGTCCAATCGTCCATCTTGCGGACGACGACGTGGCTCCTCCAGGTTCCCGACGTGTCGCGACGGACAAGGTAGATGCTCGGGTCCGTGTCATTCGATAGACCGGTCTTCGAAACGGCGTAGACGTTCGCACCGGCGTCGCCGGTGATCGCGAAGTTCAGATGATCGTCCGAGACTTGACCGCCTCCCTGGCGGGGGAGCGCCGTTTCCCGCGGCTCCCACTGCGCGTCGGGGTTGCCGTCGATGTGGTAGGCGAAGTAGTTCACCCGTTCGCTCTGGTTGCTCCACATGATCCCGATGTTGTTGCCGAACGCGGCCAGAGCGCTGATGTCGTCCGAAGAGCAGTCCCCCCCCTGAACCGGCAACTCGAAGGGCGTCCCCCAGTCGTCGTCGCCACCGATCGTGCGGTTCACCCACACCCGCCCGCCGGACTCCCACGTGATCCACAACTTCCCCGTCGAGTCCTTGTCGATCGTGAGCGCTTCCGCGCCCTCGTCGTTGATGTTCACGGGGAACCCGTCGCGGAGCGTGTAGACATCCGGGACGGGATCGTAGTCGTAGCTAAAGAGCCGGGACGGTCCGTTTCCCTCGAATTCCTGGAACGCGAGGTAGAGCCGCTGTCCGTCCCAGAGAGCATCGACGAGGGTCGAGGAACGATCATCCCCCTCCGGACCGTCGCTCGCCCAGCTCTGTGTCGAGACGTCGAAGCGATGGATCCGGTAGGCGGCGGCGGAAGGATCCCAGAGGCATCCCCACCAACTGGCGTCGTTCCACCAGAGCTTGCTCTGGGGCTTCTCGGCCGTCGGTGGGTGCCGGGGGGCCCTTCCGTACTGGAAGTCGCGGTACCCCACCTCGATCGGGGTCTGGGCGAAGGCCGAGCTCGCGACGAGCAGCGTCGCCAGGCCCAGCGCGCACGTCGGGCAGGAGCGAATGCGAGGAATTTTGTCGGAGGGTGCAGAATCTCGGGGCATGCACGGCTCGAATGCGGTGCACCGCAGCGCGGTGCTTCCTGGTGGAGGCTCCTACTCGTCGGGCGGGCTCGGCGCTCACCGGGGCGGCCGGCGCCGTGTAACATGAGAATAGACAGGTGGCTAGGTCGATCCAACAAAGAAATCGCAAAAACGAATACGGATAAGTGTCAATGGGATAATTCGTTATGAATCGATCAAACCTGA
>JALGZO010000088.1 GCA_025774865.1 bacterium
TTCACGGGTTCCCGTCACCGCTCCCGCTCCCGTACTTCGACCGGCAGAAGGTCCGGAGCCGCATGACGGAGAGCGTTTCCTCGTCTGCGTTTCGTCATTTCGCCAGGATTCCCGGGTCAACCATCCTCGGGATCGCCCATCTGCCGCGAGATTGCCCGATCGATCACGCTCTGCGAGACTGTCTCACGGCGGAGACCCGCACAGCTTCACGCCCGGGGGCAAGGCACGCCGTTTGGGGCGGCCGGCCGCCGGCTTCGTGCAGAGTTCGGCGTCCGAGCAGGACTCCGCGAAGTGATCCGGAGATGTTCGATACTCAGCCGTAGAAGGAGACTGATATGACACTCGATCAAAAGACCGGCCGTTGTTTCCTGGCGTCCGTTCTGGTGTTCGCGACGGCCTCAGTGACCGGTTGCGGCGACAGCGACAATGGGAACCCGGTCGGTGGTGGCACGCCCGGATCTTCTCAGGGAGTGTTTCTGGACAGCGCGGTCGAGGGTTTGACGTTTGCGGGCGGCGGGGAGACCGGAGAGACCGACGCGCAGGGCATGTTCACGTACAGGAGCGGATCGAGCGTCGAGTTTTCCGTTGGGGGGATCGTGATCGGAAGCGGGCAGCCGTTCGCGATCATGACGCCCGTGGAAGTGGTTCCGGGGGCGACTAACGAGCTGGACGATACCGTGACGAATATTGCTCGCTTTCTGCAGACGGTCGACGACGACGATGACCTGAGCAACGGGATTGCGATTACCCAGGCGGTACGGAACGCTGCGGCAGGACGATCGATCGATTTTGGGCAAGCAGCAAGCACGTTCGACACGGACACGAACGTACAAAGCGTCGTGTCGGATCTCACGTCCCAGACAACGGCCGGAATGCGCGCGCTGGTGTCGATCCAGGACGCCCGCGACCACCTGAACACAACGCTCTTGGCGTCGTACGACGGGTCTTACCAGGGCACATACTCGCTCGACCAGGACCCGAATTCGGCCGTGGGGACCTGGCACATTACCGTAGCCCCCGGCGCCGTCGGTTGTACGTTCAGCCAGTCGGGTAGCACAACGGTCAGCTCGTTCATCCTGAACGGGACCATGACGCTTCCCGGTATTCTGGACGTTGCCACGCCTGGCGGCGCTTTCATCTATGGAACGATCGCGAGAGATGGTTCGGTGACGGGTCGCTGGTACGGTCCTCCACCGCCCGGCCTGAGTGACAGCGGCGAGTTCAAGGGAAGCAAGATGTGAGGCGATCGCACGCATGTTGACAGCGCACGCGCCGTGCCGAACACTGAGCCGGCGGCCGAGCGTGGGGCTCGCCAGGAGGCGCCGAAGAGGATGAACCTGACCACACGCTACATGGGAATGAGCCTGCGGAATCCGGTCATCGTGTCCAGCTCGGGGATCACGCAATCGGTGGAGGGCATCGAACGGTGCGCCGAAGCCGGCGCGGGAGCCGTCGTTCTGAAGTCCGTCTTCGAGGAGGAGATCCAGGCTCGGACGCGGGGCGCCGTCGAGAGCAGCCTCTTCCCGACGAGCTTTCCGGAGGGGCAGGACTACGTAGAGCGGTACAGTCACGAGAGGGCCTTCAGTCACCACCTGGAGCTCGTCCGCAAGGCCAAGCAGGCCGTTCCGATTCCGGTGATCAGCAGCGTCCACTGCGTCTCCAGCGGCGGCTGGACGGATTACGCGAGTCGGCTCCAGGACGTCGGCGCGGATGGTCTCGAACTCAACGTGTTCGTGCTGCCGACGGATTTCCGGCGCGACTCCCGCAGCTACGAGGACGTCTACTTCCGGATCGTCGAGGCGGTACGCCGCAACGTCTCGATTCCCATCGCCCTGAAGATCGGCTCGTATTTCTCCGGACTGGCCCGGACGGCGGTGGAGTTGAGTCGAAGCGTGGACGCCCTCGTCCTGTTCAACCGTTTCTACCGTCTCGACATCGACGTGGAGGAACTTCGTGTGGTTCCGGCGGAGCCGTTCAGCGATCCGGGGGAGAGCGTCATTCCCATGCGCTGGATCTCGATCCTGTCCGGCCGGGTCGAATGCGATCTCGCGGCGAACACGGGAATCCACGACGGGACGGGAGTGGTGAAACAGCTTCTCGCCGGCGCCACCGCCGTGCAGCTCTGCTCCGCGCTCTACCGCCAGCGCGCCATCGAGTACCTGAGCACGATCCTCGATGACGTGAGCGCCTGGATGGCCCGGCACGGCTTCCGGAGCGTGGACGAGTTCCGCGGGAAGCTGGCCCAGGAGAACAGCGACGATCCGGCCGCGCACGAGCGCGTTCAGTTCGTCCTGCAGACCGCGGATCGGAGTCTGACCTGAGACTCAGGGGGTAACCTCTCCCCGGCAAGCCCATGCACATCCGGAACGAGCCGGAAGAGTTCGAACTACGTCTTGTTGGCGACGCCATACTGGACGGAGGTCGTCGGAAGGGATTCCGGTGGCCTCGTCGCCTCATCTCCCGCCGTCACGAAGTGATCGATCCACTCCTGCAGCTCCGCGCGATCGATCCCATGATCGCGGGCGACTTGGTGCCGGGAGACGTTCCCTTCCAAGATGTCGAGGACCACGCCGGCTCTCCGTTCTGGGCTCCAGGTGCGACGCACGTCCCCGGGAGCCTCCGAGCTCCAGAACGGACGTGCGTCTCCGAGAGCTTCCGCGCCGTCGGCGTCCGCCTCTCCCAGTTGTTCCCGGTACCATTTGCGGTAGTGGTGCCGCGCCCAGCGCCGGTCGACGAAACCGGTGATCATCCCGGAGAGACCGATGCGGCTGCCCGGATTGAACATCGCCATGTACACGTGACCGAGGATCAGCGGCGTGGCGATCAGCGCCAAGCCGAAATGAACGAGCCATGACAGGAACGCACCGTCAGTCAACCAGATGACGATCCCCGTCACGATGTAGAGCGGATACGTGCCCATGAGCGTCATGAAGTTGAGCTTCTCGGCCGCGTTGAACTTGCCCTGATCCGGTAACGAGACCTTCCTGCTCACCGCGGCGAGCCCTGCGAGGGCCAACCACTTCAGGTCGTCGCGTGTCCAGGTCCACGCCTGAAGGATGTTGTAGAAGTGGATGCGGATATCGCCGGTGCGCCGAGTGATCGCCAGCAGCGGGAAGACGATGAGGGCAATGCCTGACAGGCGATGCGTCCACGAGAGCACGTCGCGGTACGGACGCTGTGGGTTTGGATTGTAGACGAGGACCAGGATCAGGGCCGTGATGTAGCAGACTAGGAACGGGATGGCGACCGCCCAGTGGACGTGCCTTTCCGTCCTTCGGAACCGGAGAATCCGCCTGGACTGAGGCTGTTCGCCCATGCATTTACCCAGGGTGTCGAGACCGGCAGCCCACGCCAGCACGGCCTTCGAGTTTAAAACGGCAACTGCC
>JALGZO010000089.1 GCA_025774865.1 bacterium
CTCTCCGACGCGATCGGCGGGGACGCGAACGGTCGTCCCGTTGCGAGTGATCTGGTACCGAACGTCGGCTTCCTCGAGCTCCGACACGATCGGCGCCGCGTCCGCAGGATCGAGACCGCTGAAGAGCACGACCCAGTTCGGCTGCGACGCCCAGTAGAGGACGATCACGATCGACAGGAGGGCGGCTCCGCCTCCACCGGCGGCGAGTGCGCGCTGCGCCGAGTTCGCGCTCATCCACCATTCCGAGAGTCTCTTGCCGATCGGTCCGAACGCAGCCACTTCGTCGCCCCCTATGCCTGCATCCGTTGGATTTCCCCGTACGCTTCCAGGAGCCGGTTCCGGATCTCCACGAGCAGGTCGAACGCGACCGCGGCCTCCTCGGCCGAGACCGTCACCTGGCGCACCGCGATCGGCTCGCCCGCCGCGACGCTCTGGATCTCGGCGTCGCGGAGCGCGGGCTCGTGGACCTCGCGGAGCGCGGTTTCGAGTGCGTCACGGAAGCTGGCCGCCGGTCCCGCGGGGCTCGCTGGCCGAGCCAACGGGGCCGGGAGGGCGGGTCCGATTCCGTCGATCTCCATCACGTCTCCTCGGTCTCGTGGGGGCGGGCCGGCGGCGAGCCGAGCGGGGTCAAGTCGCTCATCGAGGCTCTCCCCCGCCACGCGAGTAAGCTTCGGCGGCCACGCGCGACGCCGATGGATTCGTGACGGTCGGGGCGGCCGGACCCCAGGCCACGGCACGCCCGAGCAGCAGGCGGCATTCGGCCTCGAGCGAAAGCGTGCGTTCGATCCGGCGAGAGATCGTGTCGAGGAGGGAGAGAAGCGCACGACAACTCTCCGATGGCAGGGATTGTCGGGCTTTCTTCCACCACTCCCGCGCCCCCGTCACTCTCTCCTCCTCGTCACGAATCTCCCGCAGGATCTCGTGCTTGCTCTCCAGGATTTCGTTCACGAGCTGCAGGGAACCTCGCTCCCGCAGGATTCGTGTCTGCTGGCCGGACAACCGCTCGATCTTCTCGTAGCGGGCGAGAATCGACCGGTACGCGTCCGTCAGGAGCGCGAGCCGCTCCTCGGGCGATCGCCGCGGGGCCCGCTCAGCCACGACTCGATCCGACCTCGGCCCGGGCGTGATCGACGTCGTCGACGATACGCAGGAACCAGACGGCTTGCGCTGCGTAGAACGTGTGAGGCCAGCGGTCCATCGTGGTCTGGTAGTGCTGCTTTGCGTCCTCCAGACGTCCTTCCCGTCGGGCGACGTTTCCGAGTTGGAGCATCACCCAAGACGCCTCCTCGTCCGGAAGTTCCCGCCGGGCGGCGCGCTCGTAGCGCAGTCGTGCTTCTCCGGTGCGGCCGGCGGCCCACAGGCAATCCGCGTACAGGATGAGTGCCGGGTAGTAGGTCCCCTTCGTGGCTTCTTCCGGCTTCGTGAGGGTCTCGAGAAGGGGAAGCGCTTTCTCGGGATTGCGCTGGTCCCAATGGCATCTCGCGAGAAGTAACAACCCCGCGAGGTGGTCATCACCTCGGAGATCCGAGATCTTCGGTTCGAGCAGTTGCTGGGCGGCGGCGGGGCGGTGGCAGTCGGACAGCACCGTCGCCAGCCGAACGATCTCCGGCGCCGATCGGATCTTGCCGATCAGCGCTTCCGCGACGGCGACGGCGCCCTCGGTGTCCCCGATCTCGAGTCGCAGCTCGGCGAGGAACAAGGAATCGTCACGCGCGGTGGACCGCTCGTGTTCACGCGACGCCAGCGAAGCGGCGAGCGCTCGTTCTGCTTCGCGCGAGATGCCGCGCTCGGCGAGGAAGTACGCAAGTGAGCGGCTGTTCTTCGCCCGGTCCCGCTCGGTCCGGCTCGAACTCAGCGTCTCGACCTTCCCGTCGAGAGAGTGGAGCCAGGTCACGAGATCGTCGAAGTCGCTCTTCGGCGTCCCGGGCGGCGGAGCGGCGGCGGGCGGAGGCTCCGACGGGGGTGCCGCCTGGGTCTTTGTCGCCGTGGGCGGGACCGCCGTCGGGGGGGCCGTCGTCGGGGGCGACGCCGGGGGCACGGGGGCGTCCGCCGGGAGAAGACCGAGATCTACGACGACCCGCGGGGGGTTCGCCAGCTCGAACGACTTCGCCCGGAGCGGCTTCCCACTCGACGAGATGAGCGCCACCGTCCCCTGCGCATCCTGACGGATCGTGACGACGTCCACGCGCGCGTCCGTGATCTTCAGCCCGGCGACGCCCGGGGCCGGGGTCGCGCCGGTCAGGCGGATCTCGAACGCGGTTCCGGACGGATCCGAGTTCACTTTCCAGGCGACAGAGTGGTCGAGCTCGAACACGACACGCGTCTCGTCCCGATCGGTCTTTCCCCATCGAGTCTTCGTGATGGTCGCGGTTTCGCCGACGACGGGCGCAGCGAGGGAAGCGACGAACGTGATGACTGCGAGCAGCCTCGCGGCGCCGCCGAGTTCTCGAGGCGGGCGTGTGCGCATCGTTCATTCCTCCGAAAAGAGTGCGTCGGAGGTTTCGATACGCAAGGGTGGGGCCAGAATCTGCAAAGGATGCCGCGAGGAGCAAAACGGCAACAAACGGGCGTCAGCGGGATCGTCGCGCGCCACGACGTCGAGCCGACGCGAATGCGGTCCGACTCAGATGGCTAGGATCTGGCCGGAGTGGTCGGGATCTGGTCGGTCGGGACCGGACCCTCGACCGAGGCTCCCTCCATGAGAAGCGCCGTCCGTTCGGCCTCGGCTCGCTCGGCCGCGCGCAGTTTGTCTCGGAGAGTCTGACGGGAGATGCCAAGCCGCCTCGCCGCTTGCGACTTGTTGTTGTTGAAGTACTCCACGGCGCGTTGGATGTACTCGAGCTCGATCTCTCGCAGTGGTCGCGGGACGAACGTGGTTTCGTCCGAAACCGGCGCGGCGACGGGTCGCGGTGCGAGCTCGATCGGAAGGTGGCTCGCGAGGATGACGTCCGACGATTCGAGGAGGATCGCCCGCTCCACGACGTTCTTCAGCTCGCGCACGTTGCCGGGCCAGTGATACGCCTTCAGGAGATCGCGGGCTTCACGGGAGAACCCGCGAACGGTACGTCCGAGTTCGTGGTTGAAGTGCCGCACGAAGTAGCTGGCGAGAATCGGAATGTCGTCGGCCCGTTCGCGCAGCGGTGGAATGTCGATCGGGACGACGTTCAGCCGGAAGAAGAGGTCCTCGCGGAACCGACCCTCCTGTGCCTCTCGCATGAGGTCGCGGTTCGTGGCGGCGACGATCCGGAGATCCACTTCGATGTCCGCGATGCCGCCGATTCGGCGGAACGTCTTCGTCTCGAGTACGCGCAAGAGCCTCGCCTGCAGTCCGATGGGCATCTCCCCGATCTCGTCGAGAAAGAGCGTTCCGGAGTTGGCGATCTCG
>JALGZO010000090.1 GCA_025774865.1 bacterium
GGGTGATCCTGCTGATACAGCAAGCGCGCCCGAAGCGTCGACTCGCCCAGCGTCCATTGATAGGCCCCGTCCGTCGCCGTGATGGTTCCGTCCTTGTCCGGATAGAAGAACGCGTTCATCACGTGCTTGTTGAAGCCCAGATTGGGGGTCAGGAATTCGAAGCCCGAGCTCGCGAAGACGGCGACCGCGCCTCCCGGCGGCTCGGTTTCCTCGCCGAGCGGCACCTTGTTCATCATCTTCTCGGAGACGCAGTCCTCGGTCGTCGCCTCGTCGGCGCTGTCGAATTCCGCGAGGTGACACGCGAAGCCGAGGAAGATGAACGGCTTCTCGAAGTTGTCGAGGGCGTCCACGTCGCGCTGGCCGCCGATGGGATCGTCGCGGAACACTTCCTCGTGCGTCATGAAGAACCGGTTCGCGTGCCCCTGGAAGTTCCACATGAGGACCCCGTTCTCGATGATCCTCCTGAGCTCCGGGAGCACCGCCGAGCGCACGCTCTCTCGCATGCACAGATACTCTTCGAACCATTCCGGATGACGGCAGTCGTACCAGAAGCCGCAATCGACTCCCGGCTCCGCCTCGCAGTTGGGCGGGCTCCCCCCCGAGTAACAGGAGTCGGGACAGGGGTGGCTGTACGTCGACAGGTAGACCCTCTCGGGGATGAGGTCGTCGATCGGGTGGGCGAGCAGCGAATCCGCCATCTCCTCCGACACGTCCTGGAAGTCGTCCTCCGAGAACTTCCACCCGTAAGGAATCCCGAATCCCCCCCCGAGGCTCCCGCTGAACTGGTCGTCGGCGTGGAGCAGCACGCGGCGGCGCCAGGTCTCGCTGCCCACGTCCGTCTCGTAGGCTCGCATTCGCTCGAGGTTCCAGGCCAGCTCGTCGGCCGAGCCGACCGGCAGTCGTCCGACGTAGATGTCCGCGAGGTCGTCCCAGAGCTGGCCCGGGGCGGCCCGCGTCACCTCGCCGAAGTACTGGTCCGAGTCTTCCGCCACGCCCTCGTAGTCGGCGAAGAGGCCCTGGCTCGGGACGTAGTCCGGATCGGAGTCGGACATGACGCCGCGGTGGTCCTCGGAGGCATCGCCGATCAGGCAGAGGAACGCGATCGGATCGGACCAGCGATGATACGCGTACGTCGCGTACATCTTGATCGCCTCCGGGTGCGCGCCCCCGTTCCAGAAGATGTCGTAGATGTCGCCGACGTCGGCGGCGAGAGCCGTGTGACGCGTGGAGCGGTGAGATGCGAGCTCCTGGGCGCCCGACAGAAAGTCGCCGTGCGCCGCGGCGACGTACCGTGCTCCCACCCCGGCCCCCAGCGCGGTGGACGGACCCACGGCCGTGATGTTCGCCGATGGCACCGGCGGGATCGAGACCTCGCGGACCGCGGCGAACGTGGCGACCCCGGCCGCGCCGTTGTCGTGGTCGAAGCGGAGATCGAAGCCGCCCGCGCCGGCGACGACCTGTGACGAAACGACATCCACCCAGGCGGGATTCAGCGGATCGGTGATGTCGAAGAGACGGATCTGGTCGGAGCCGCCGAAGCCCTCGGCGCGGACGAGTACGTTGCCGGAGGGCCCGTTGGCCGTGCTCACAGTGATGCGGTCGGCACGGGCGATCAGTCGGCGATCGTACGTCACCTCGTACCAGTCCAGGAAGAACCGCGTGGTGAAATTGTCGTTCACGCCCGGCGCGGCACTCTGCCCCTTGTAGGTAAAGCCCCGCAGGTTGAATCGGTTCGCCCCCTCTTGCAGGTTGTTCACCGGCAGCGAGTACTCGTTCAAGGTCTCGTGGGGCGGAACGTGGTCCCCGATGAAGAGCGCGTTGTTCCAGAACCTGCGGTCCCCCACGGAGTCGCCGTTCACGTAGAACCAGAGGACGTTGTTGAAATTCCGGTGTGGCGCCAGATTCCGCCCGCCTCCGCCGGGGATCACCCGCACCGTGAGCGTCGCGGCCCCGCCGGCGGCGACGTCCACGAGGTCGAACGGATCGCCGCGATTCGGGTCGGTCGGGGGCTCGCCGAGCGTCCACCCGCGCTGCCGGTCGGTTTGTACGGGGTCGACCCCCGTGCCCGTCTGGGCGTCGTTCCAGTAATAGATCTCCGACTCGATCGCCTCCGCCCCGGGCCGGTGATCGGGCGGGTACTTGTAGTAGCGGCGATCGTTCTCCACGTGAATCGCGTGCGGCGTGGACGGCAGCGAGTCGGCGGCCGCGCCGGAGAGGCTCCCGCCCACCCGAACCGTGTCCATGCGCGCGCCGCCTGGCGCGATGCGCACCCACACGAAGTTCCGATTGTCGTACTTGTCCTCGTGTTCGTAGCCGGACGTCATCCAGCGGTCGCGAAAGGAGAGTCCGTAAAGAAGAATCCCGTCGCCCGCCGTGAAGAGTCCGTCGTCGTCTCGGTCACGGACGTGCACGGGGATCGGGACGGGAACGAACAGGCTCTCCGCGGGCACGGTGCCGTCGTCGACGGCGTCGAGGTCGAACGTGCGCTGGTAGACGTCGATGTCGTCGGTCGAGACGTCGATCGGGAAGCCTCGGCTGGCGAGCGACGAGTAAGGGATTTCCGTGACACCGGTCTCGTCGATCCGCACCTTCCACTGAGTTCCCCCGCCCCACGGCGTGTCGCCGACCGAAGTGGCGTCGCCCGGGCCTCCCCGGGCCCACGCCCGCGCCGGGCCGGAGTTCGCGACGGTGCCGCGGAGGGTGCGATCCCAGAGACGGTCTCTCGGGGACGGCCGGGAGAACGGGGCCCGCCCCCGCGCGCGATCATCCTCGAAGCGCACTTCCAGGACGGCTCTCTCCAGGACGCGATGGCTTCGCGCGAACACGTCCGCGGTCACGCCGTGATAGATGACCGAGACGACGTTCAGTCCGCGGAGATTCCGGACCTCGGACAAGCGAAAGGGGCGTTCGGGGTAAGACGGGGTCGACCGGTAGACCGCCCCTTCGTCGGGCGCCCGCTCGACGACCCGGCTCGCACTGAACGGATCTCGAACTCCGACTCGCTCGGGCACCGGCGTGATCGCACCCGACCGCGACGGCGACCAGCGCTGACTCACGACGCGCAGCCGGGGCACCTTGCCGGGAGGGACGCCCACGCGGACGCTCCCGATCGGGACCTCGGGCCTCCCCGTGTCGTCGATCATTCCCATTCCGGGGATCGACACCCGCACGTACTCGCGGTTCTCCCCGGTCACGGTCTCGGCCCGGGGCGCCTCCGGGACGATTTCCAGAAGAACGCGCGTTGCGTCCGACTCGAGGACCTGGACGGCCGCCGGCGCCGGCGCCGCGACGGCGAGCCCCGAGACCAGGATGAGCACAGAGAGGGAGGCGCGGAGCCGAGCCCGCGGATTTCGGGGGTGTTTCATGCGGAAATG
>JALGZO010000091.1 GCA_025774865.1 bacterium
GTACGGACTCCGAAGGTGCCGGCAACGACGTCGACACCGTGATCGAGCTCTGGGATGACACGTGCGGAGGCCTGCTGACCTCGAACGACGACGGAGGCCCCGGCCTCTACTCGTTGATCTCTGGGTACGTGGCGCCGTACACGGGGGCCTACAACCTGAAGATCCGTGGGTTCAGCTCGACGTCGTCGACCGGTGACTACTGGGCGATGGTCATCGCTACGCCGCAGACCGGCCCCGGCTTCTGCCCCGTCGGTACGTACAAGGCGAGCAAGATCAACGTCAACATGGAGATCAGCGACGTCGCCCCGATCGAGACGCCGGGAATCAAGTTCAACCCGCAAGGCAACACGGTGATCACGGACGTCGTGATCGACATCTGCATGGATCACACGTGGGTCGGCGACCTCAACATCGTGCTCAGGCGTACGGATTCGAGCGGCGGGGTCCTGGAGTGCAGTCTGCTGGACCGGCCGGGCGTGCCCCAATCCACCTTCGGGTGTTCCGGGGACATGGTCTGCGATCCGGAGAACAAGTACTACTTCGGGAGCGATCCCACGCTCGAGCCACTGGGCGAGTTCGACTGCCCGGAAGTGATCGCCCCGGCGTGCTACGCGGTGGCGATCGAGAACCCGGGATGTCTGGAGATCTTCCGGAATCTCCCGAAGGGCGACGGTGTCTGGACGCTCCTCATCACGGACAACGCCGCGGGTGACGACGGCTTCATCTACAACTGGTCGGTGCATCTCCTGTGCGAGACACCGATTTCGGTGGAAGAAGCGTCGTTCGCGGAGATCAAAGGCAAGTACCGCGAGTAGCTCTTTCCTGAGCTGCGCGGAAGTTTCTGCGGGTCGGGTGCCTCGGCACCCGGCCCGTTTTCTTCGGGTGGGGCTCAGCGGAGCCGAACCGCTTTCCGCACGAACGGCGTGTCGCCGAAGCCGCGGATGAAGTAGACGCCGGCGGGGAGCGGCCGCCCGCGATCGTCACGGCCGTCCCAGGCGAGGCGGTGCGCGCCCTCCGGTACCGGATCGTCCGAGAGCCGGCGGACCATCCGTCCGGCCACGTCGTAGACCCGGACGCTCAGTCGAGTCGGAACGGGAAAGGTGAACGAGAGCTCCTGCATCCCGCGGGCCGGCTGCGGGTGCGGCCGGCCGACCGTCCACGCGGGGGCGGGCACTTCCGCCGTCGGCGCCGACACGGGGTCGTTCCCCTGGAGCCAGAGGAACTGGTCGGCCACGAGGGGCCCGAGCTTCGTCGTGCCGCCGTCGGGCCAATCGACGAGCAGGCTGTCGATCACCGTCTCGCCGCCGAGGCCGAAGTGAAGATCGTGCGTTCCCTGGAAACCCCGCCAGGTATCGGCCCGGGCGCGCCGATGAACGACGACCGGACCGGCATGGCACGTCACCTTCGCCCCGACGCTCGTGCCGCCGCTCGCGGTCGGGCCGAGCTGAACCGAGAGCCAGTGCCCCGCGGGTCCCTCGTTCCGGTAGAGGCGTGGCGGCGCGAGATTGGCGAAGAAGAGCGCCCCGGCGCCGTCCTGGTGAAAGAGATCGAGGTCCCCATCCTGGTCGATGTCTCCCCAGGCGCCGCCGTCCGACAGGTAGCTCGTGGTGCCCGACACCCAGGTCGGCCCGGTGAGTGGGACGAATGCGGCGCCGTCGTTGCGCCAGAGCACGTCGGGGGCGTTGCCGGTCAGCGAGGTGCCCTTGGCCACGAGGTGGATGTCGAGATCGGAATCGTTGTCGAAGTCGACCCACGTCACGTGACGCGGGTTGTCCGACGCCGTGAGACCGAGACTTCCCGTCAACTCGGTGAAGACGCCGCCGTCGTTCCGGAAGACGCGGGGAGGGGCGACGGGTGAGCTCGGCTGCTCGAGGTTCGTGGCGCCGGGATTTCCGACGCCGCCGGGCGGGTAGAGATACCCCGAGAATGCGCCGAACGTACCGGGCGGCGCCGACACGTGAAACTGCCACGGCCCGCCGGCGAACTCCCTCCACACGTAGAGACCGACATCCACCCCGGGATCGAAGATGGGCGCCCCCACGTAGGCGTCGGTCAGCGTCATCACGGGCTGCGTCTGATTCACGGCGTCCGGCCCGAGGAACACCATCTCGGGGTGGTAGCCGCCGCGCCACTGGAGAATGGACACGGGGTCCCCGCCCAGCGACTCCATCGTGAACGTGTCGATTCCGTCGTCGCCGAAACGGTGGTGAGCGAAGAACCAGAAGTCGCCGCCGTCCAGACCCCAGGCGTCGGTGACCCCGTCGCCTCCTTCGCAGATCACGAGGTCGAGATCGCCGTCGTTCTCGAGATCACCCCAGTCCGCCCCGGCGATGATGGGGAGGCTTCCGAGCGCGGCGGCGGTGACGTCAGCGAACACGCCGCCATCGTTGCGCCAGAGGATCGTCGGCCGGAAGAACTCCTCGCCCCCCACGAGCAGGTCGGGATCGCCGTCGTCATCGTAGTCCGCGAACACGCCGCCGACCGTCCCCAGCTCTTCGTCGATGCCCCAGTCGCTCGCGACGTCGACGAACGTCATCGAGCCGTCGTTCCGGTAGAGGCGGTTCGGGAAGCCGGCGAGCGGGGCTACCGCGTGGTGCAGGTCGAGGTCACCGTCCCCGTCGACGTCCGCCGCCGAGAAATTGCGGCCGCGAGCGGTCGGGTCCAGCATGCCTCCCGCGTTGGTCACGAGATCGAAATCGCCGGAGCCGAGCCCGCGCCAGAGCTCGTTGCCGTCGTCGGAGCATCCGCAACCGCCGCCCCCACCGTGCGAGCACAGCGCGTCGAGCACGCCGTCTCCGTCCAGGTCGGCCCAGAGGAAGCCGTGGCGATCCTGAACGTCGGTGACGAGCTGGGGGCCGGCGATCGAGAACGAGCCGGTGCCGTCGTTCCAGAAGATGTTCGCGCTGAGCCAGTGGTGGTGGTTGAGGATGTCGAGGTCGCCGTCGCCGTCGATGTCCACCACCGAGCCGCCCCAGGTCGGTCCTTCGCCCCACACCCCGGCGGAACCCGCGACCTCGACGAACTCGGCGGCGACGGGAGTCGAGATCAGGGCGAACAGGGCGGCGAAGAGCGTCGTGGGTCTCGAGTCGGGATGCATGATTCCTCGGGCGAGGGGAGACCCCCAGAATACCGACCCGGCGGAACGCGGAGCAACTCCCACGAGGGCCCCACGCCGAAAACGCCCCCGGAATCGAATGAATTCGACGAATTCGAGGGGAGACTTGCGTCGTTGCCCCCGCATTTGGGATCATGCGAGGAAGCCGGGGATCCACCGAACGTGACTGAACGCATTCTGGGGGGGCGGTACATGCGCAGGAACGGGCTTCTCATTTTGACGGCGATAGCAGCACTGGCAGTCCTTCCAGGGGTCGCGCAGGGCGCGGCTCAGGTCTGGCGGGTCACCGACGCCACGGTGACTCTCTCTCTGGACCCCGCCCACCTGTCGAATCTCGGTCTCACCGTCGTCGAGGCCCGGCCCACGTCCACGCGCTACACGGCCCGGGAGCTCTCCCTGGAGACGCCCGCCTACGCGTTCGAGGCGACGACCGGATTCACGGCGAGCTTCCGGACCACCGACGGGTCGTTCGAAGCGTTCACCACCGGCCGGGTCGAGGTCCCGGTCCGCGGCGGTCTGGCCTTCCGCACAGAGCATCCCGCCACGCGCGAGATCCTTGCACCTGTCTTCTTGTACGATTTCGTCGTGGAGCTCGATCCGTCCCGGCCCGATGCCATCCGGCTCCGGAGTTCCGATCCCGCCCTCCCGGTTCCCCTCGAGGTCCGGAGCGTCGGCGCCCGTTTCGACTGGGAAGCCAGGCGGCTCTCGTTCCCCATGGGCGACCTCGTGATCACGGAAGCCTGGGCGAATCGTCTCGGGCAGCCGGAGATCGCGGGGCAGTGGGTCGGTGTCTTCGACGTGCGTTTCGGCGCGGAGCTCGCTCGCGGGGAGGACGTCGCCCCGACCGAACCCAGGTCCGAGCGCGGGAGCGTTCTCGACGTCCTTCTCGGCGAGCTCTACGGCATCACCTCGCAGGGACACATCGGGACGTTCCCCACCGGCGTGGCCGGCCTGTCCGCCGCCACGACGTCCTGCAACAACGGTGACACCAACGTGCCGTGGAACGCGCCGATGGCCGAGACGCATCCGTTCATCGGGCTCGCCCTGTTCCGCTTGAAGGACGACCGGATGGAGATGATCGGGCAGAACTGGATGAAGCACGGCTGGTTCGCGCTGGCCAACGACCAGTGCGATCTGGGGTGCGTCGGGGGCGGCGGGACCTATCTGGCGGTCGGCTGCTCGGACACCTACTCCTCCGGCAACAACGGATCCCGCTTCTACCTGGGGCCGCGGGCCGAAGTGAACCCCTATACGGGGGCCTGGGAAGCGTGCGGGTCCTACTTCGACGGGATCCCGGTCGATTGTGTGCGCGACGAGAACGGCGACGGTCTGGACGCCGTCGCGCATCGCCTGGAGGTCGCGGACGCGGACCTCGGTGACACCACCGCCACTTACTACTACGAGGGCTGCTACTACGTCGCCGACGACGACTCCACGTACAACAACATCGGGTGGCGGGAATGCACCATGACCTGGAGCGGATCCAACTGGAGCTTCAGTACGCAGGGGGGAGGGCTGGCTCCGACCATCGGTCCGGTCATTGGAGTGTGGGGTGGTATCGAAAAGACCCAGCCGGTGGCCGACGGTGACGGCGACGTGATTCTCTCCGTCAAGACGACCGATCTCGGGGGCGGGATGTGGCACTACGACTATGCGCTCTACAACCGCCACAGTGATCGCGGCATCTACTCGTTTTCGATTCCGGTCGAGGGAGTCAACGTGACGAACGTCGAGTTCCGGGACATCGACCAGGATTCGGGCAACGACTGGACTCACACCATCGGGAACAGCCTGATCACCTGGTCGACGGACGACTACGCGACGGATCCCGACGCGAACTACCTGCGCTATCAGACCCTTTTCAACTTCCGCTTCGACGCCGATGCGCCACCCACGGATGCCTCGGCGGTCGGCGGCATCTTCAAGCCGGGCACCGGGAGCACGGTCTACATCGACACGCAGGGACCGTACGCCGGAGCGACGTCGGTCGTCGCGGCCGCGTCGGGAGCGGACCTCCAGCTTTCCCTGGCCGGAGCCAACCCCTTCGCGGAGCGGGCCCGGCTCGAGTTCTCGTTGCCGCAGAAGTCGGAGGCGCGTCTGTCGGTCCTCGACGTGACCGGGCGGATCGTTCAGGTGTTGATCGACGGAACGGCGCCGGCCGGCCACAATGAGGTCGCCTGGAACGGCCGCGACGCGACGGGGTCGCGCGTGGCGAGCGGCGTCTACTTCTTCCGGCTCGACACCGCGGACGGGACGCGAACGGCGAAGGGCACGTTCGTCCGATAATCACCCGGCGAGCAAGCGCGGAGTCGAGATGGCCGTCCAGTACGTCTACACGATGATCGACCTCGGCAAGGTCGTTCCGCCGAAGCGGAAGATCCTCGAGGGCATTTCCCTGTCGTTTCTTCCGGGCGCGAAGATCGGCGTGATCGGTCTCAACGGAGCCGGGAAGTCGTCGCTCCTGCGGATCATGGCCGGAGAAGACGCCGATTTTCTCGGCGAGGCGCGTCCGGCCGAAGGCGTCCGGGTCGGGCACCTGTCGCAGGAGCCGGCGCTCGGGCCGTCGAAGGACGTTCTCGGCAACGTGATGGAGGGAGCGGGGGAGGCGAAGGCGCTTCTCGATCGCTACGAAGAGCTCAATCAGCAGCTCGCGAGCGAGCTCACTCCCGAGCAGATGGAGAAGGTCCTCGAGGAGCACGGGCGCGTTCAGGACGCGATCGAAGCGGCAGGGGCGTGGGAGCTCGATCGAACGCTCGAGATCGCGATGGACGCACTGCGGCTTCCCCCGGGCGACACCGACGTCTCGGTTCTGTCCGGCGGCGAAAAACGGCGGGTCGCGCTTTGCCGCCTCCTTCTCTCGCGCCCGGACCTGCTTCTCCTGGACGAACCCACGAACCACCTCGATGCGGAGTCCGTCGCCTGGCTCGAGCGGCACCTCCAGGAGTACGAAGGCACTGTCGTTTGCATCACGCACGATCGTTACTTCCTCGACAACGTCACGGGCTGGATCCTCGAGCTCGACCGCGGCCGCGGCATTCCGTGGCAGGGCAACTACTCCGGCTGGCTCGTCCAGAAGGACGCGCGCCTGGGTCGGGAGGAAAAGGAGGAGTCCGCGCGCCGCAAGGTGATCCAACGAGAGCTCGAGTGGGTGGGCATGTCGCAGAAGGCGCGGCAGGCGAAGGGCAAGGCGCGGCTCAAGGCCTACGAGAAACTCCTCGCCCAGGAGAAGGAGCGGCGGGTGGATCCGGTGGAGATTCGTATCCCTTCCGGGCCCCGGCTCGGCAACGACGTGATCGAGACCACCGCGCTCGCCAAGGCGTACGGGGATCGCCTCCTGTTCGAGGACCTCACGATGAAGATCCCGCCCGGCGCGATCGTCGGGATCATCGGTCCGAACGGAGCCGGGAAGACCACGCTCTTCCGGATGCTCGTCGGGGAGGAGAAGCCGGACGAGGGAACGCTGCACCTCGGGGAGAGCGTGCAGCTCGCCTACGTGGACCAATCCCGCGAATCACTCGAGGGCGACCGCCTGGTCTGGCAAGAGATCGGCGACGGCCAGGAGCAGATCGATCTCGGCGGGCGCGAAGTGAACACGCGCGCCTATGCCGCCACGTTCAACTTCAAGGGACCCGACCAGCAAAAGCGGGTGAAGGATCTCTCGGGTGGCGAGCGGAATCGCCTCCACCTCGCGAAGCTACTCAAGTCGGGTGGGAACGTTCTGCTCCTGGACGAGCCCACGAACGATCTCGACATCGAGACCTTGCGCGCGTTGGAAAGCGCGCTCGACCATTTCGCGGGTTGCGCCCTCATCATCAGCCACGACCGCTGGTTCCTCGACCGGGTGGCCACGCACGTCCTCGCGTTCGAGGGCGACAGCCGTGTCGTGTTCTTCGAGGGAAACTACCAGGAGTACGAGAAGGGCCGGCGCGAGCGCCTCGGCGCCGACGCGGATCAGCCGCACCGAATCCGCTACAAGAAGCTGATTCGCTAGAACGAGCGACGGGGCGGTCCGCTCGCCGCGAACCACCCCGCATCGTCGAATCCGTCTTGCCGTTCAGCTCTGCTCGGGCGCCACCGTGGCCTCGATGTGCACCGTCATCGTCACGTCGTTGCCGACCAGAAGCGAACCCGTCTCCAGCGTCTTGCTGAACGAGACTCCGAACTCCTGACGATCGATCGTGCCCGTCATCTCGAGTGCGGTCATCGGCGTCTTGGTGAACGGGTTCTCGGCGAATCCGTGAATGACGACCTCGAAGTCCACCGACTTTGTCACTCCGCGCATCGTCAGGTCGCCGGTCAGGACGTACTTGTCACCCTTCTTCTTCGCCGACTTCGACTCGAACGTCAGCTGGGGGTGATTCTCAGTGTCGAAGAAATCGGGACTCCTGAGGTGTCCGTCGCGCTTTTCGTTGTTCGTGTTCACCGACGCCATCTGCACGGTGCCCGAGACCTTCAGGCTCCCCTCGATGTTCTTCGGATCGACCCAGACCGCCCCTTCGAACTCATCGAAGCGGCCCGGCACGTTCGCCAGGATGTGCCGAACGGAGAAGACCACCTGGGAGTGCGTGGGATCGACCGGGTACTGGACGACCTCGGCCATCGCGGACAGCGGTATCGAGGCAGTCAAGGTGAGTATCGTGATCAGGGGCAGCAGGCGATTCATTCGCTCATTCCTTTCGACAAGGTTTCGTTCGAGACGAGCTTCCGGATCCTAAAACGTCCTACGTACCGACCAGGCCCCTCGCGACCCGCGAAATTGCGGTTCCCCCCGAAAGGTGAGAGGATCCGCCTCTTTCCAGGAGGCATCATGGCGCGAGCGTCGACTTCCGGCCGGACAGAACCCCTATCCGCGCTGCGCGGCGACGAGTCGATCGCCCGGGGGACGAAAGACGCGCTCGACGCGCTGCAGGCCTCGAACATCGTCGCCCGGATCGCGGAGGGGGATCATACGGTCTGGCGCGACGACCCGACCGAAATCGTGGATCGCCTCGGCTGGCTCACTGTTGCCGATGGGATGCGTGCTGCGGTCTCCGGGATTCGGGAGTTTGCCGAAGGGTTGGCCGCGGAAGGCGTGGAAGACGTGGCGCTGCTGGGGATGGGGGGATCCTCCCTGGCCCCGGAAGTCCTCCGCCGGACGTTCGGATCGGCCCCGGGATTTCCGCGACTCCACGTCCTGGACACCACTTCGCCGGCCTGGATTCGGCGGGTGACGGGGTCATTCCGCCCCGAGCTCGGCCACGCCATCGTCGCCAGCAAGTCGGGCTCGACGATCGAGGTCCGGACCCTGTTCGCGCATTTCGAAAGCGTCGCGGCCGAGGCCGGGGAAGAGCCCGGGAAGCGCTTCACCGCGATCACCGATCCCGGGACCGAACTGGACGCCCTCGCCGAGGCGAAGGGCTTTCGCCGGACGTTCCGGAATCCTCCCGACATCGGCGGGCGGTACAGCGCCCTGTCGTTCTTCGGCCTGGTGCCGGGTGGCGTCCTCGGTGTCGACATCATGGGGCTTCTGGATCGGGCGCGGGCCATGGCGGCGCAGTGCGAGCCGGGGGTGGCGGCCGCTTCGAACCCGGGCGCGCTCCTCGGGGCCCTGCTGGGAGCCGCCGCCCTCGCGGGTCGGGACAAGTTGTCGATTCTCCTCTCGCCGGGGATTTCGTCCTTCGGGTTGTGGGTCGAGCAGCTCGTGGCCGAGAGCACCGGCAAGGAAGGGCGAGGCATCGTTCCGGTGGTGGACGAGCCGGTCGCGTCGGCCTCGTGCTACGGACGGGATCGCCTGTTCGTCGCGTTGCGCCTCCACGGCGACGACAACGAAACGCTCGACCGGCAGATCGATTCGCTCGTGACGTCGGGACAGCCGGTGTACACGATCGACGTTCCGGACCGCCTCGCGCTCGGGGCCGAGATCTTCCGGTGGGAGCTCGCCACGGCGATCGCCGGACACCTGCTCGGCATTCAGCCGTTCGACCAGCCCGACGTGCAGTCGGCGAAGACTCTCACGTCCGAGATCCTCGACGCCTTGACCCACGGCGAAGCGCGCCCGGAGGCGGACAGCGGCGATCCGGTCGCTCTTCTGGACGAGGTGCGGGAGGGGGATTTCGTCGGAATCATGATCTACGGCGACCCCGACGAGGAGATCGAGCGCGCCGTGAACGAGCTGCGGCGAGCCCTGCAGGAGTCCCGTCGCGTGGCGACCACTTACGGAATCGGCCCACGGTTCCTTCACTCCACCGGGCAGCTCCACAAGGGATACTCGAATCGGTGCGCCTTCGTGCAGCTCGTACTCGAAGAGGCCCCGCTCCCGATTTCCGGAAGATCGTTCGGGTTCGGCGACCTGATGTCCGCGCAGGCGTCGGGCGATCTCCTCGCGCTGCGAGCGGCCGGGAAGCGCGTCGCGCGGCTCGCTCCGGGCGACTCTCCCGCGGGTTCTCTGCGTCGGCTGGCCGCGAGCGTCGGACCATGATTCTCGCGGTCGACATTGGCGGCACGAAGATACACGCGGCGCTCTACGAGGTGTCGGGTCATCGACTCGAGAAGAAGTCCGAGTCGCTGCTCGCCACCGCGGACGTCCCGTCGCCCGGCGACGCGCTCGCGAGCTTCGTACGAGACCACGACTCGGTGATCGAGGCCTGTGCGCTCGGCGTCGCCGGCCCGGTGCTCGGGGACCGTGTCCCCGGTTCGAACCTCCCGTGGGAGCTGAGAGGAGCGGAGGTCTCGAAGGCGCTCGGCGGCGTTCCCGTCCGCTTGCTCAACGACCTCGAGGCGGCGGGCTACGGCCTCGAGGCGGTCGCACACGAAGATCTGGTGACGCTGCAGGCGGGGAATCGGGCGCCCGATGGCAATCGTGCGCTGGTCTCGCCGGGCACCGGACTCGGCGAGACGATTCTCGTGAAGCGCGACGGCCACTACCGTCCCGTCGTCTCGGAAGCGGGTCACGCGGACTTCGCCCCACGCACGGACGAGGAAGTGGAGCTCTGGCGTTGGCTGCGCGGCACGTGGGGGCGGGCGACTTGGGAGCGCGTCGTCTCCGGCCCCGGACTCGTGAACGTGTTCCTGTGGCTGCGGGAGTCCGGGCGCGTGACCGACGACTCCGGCATCGAGGCGCGGCCCGGCGACTCGGCCCCGGCCGCGCTCATCACGCGCGGCGCCCTCGAGGGAGGCTCCGCGATTTGCCGCGAGGCCCTCCGCATCTGGGTCGACGCGTTCGGCGCGGAGGCGGGCAACGTGGCGCTGCGCGGGGTGACGACGGGTGGCGTGTTTCTCGGCGGGGGGATTCCCGCGCGCGTGCTCCCGGCCCTGCAAGAGGGCAGCTTTCTTCGGGCGTTCTGCGACAAAGCGCCCCAGGACCGGCTGGCTGCCTCGATCCCGGTGCACGTCGTTCGCGACACGGAAACGACCCTTCGCGGGGCTGCCATCGTGGCGGCCGAACTGGCCGCCGTCCCGCGCTAGACCGCCCGCATGAAGCGGACATCGTACGCCGGAACCGTCAATTCGAGACCAACTTCTCGGAGTTCTCTCCGGTTTCGCTCGAAGCCGTCCCCGGAGGTCAGATCCTCGATCCGGACAGAATCTTCGGCCCCGCCGGGCCGGTCGAGCGGGATCGACGCGGTGGCATCCCGATCCCCCAGGTTGGCCACCACGAGGACGGTCTCGTCGGCCCCCGACCATCGGCTTCCGACGAGCGCCGCCGCCGCGTGCTCCCCGGCGGCGTCGACCTCGACCGGGCTCCAGGCTCCCCGGTGGAGTGCGTCGCGCCCCAGGAGTGCGAGCAGCCGATCGTAGAAGCCGCGAATCTCCGCGACCTCGGGTTCCCGCGGGGCTCGGCCGAGCTGCACCGGTGTGCGCACCCGACGCCCCTCCACCTGTCCCTCGAAGAAGAAGCGGAGGCCCGGGAGGGAGTAGGTGACGGCGGCCGCGGCGAAGAGACGCGGTCCGAGCGTCTCGGCCGCGCGAGGCTCGTCGTGGTTCTCTAGGAAGCGCACGCGGGTCGCGTGGTGGGCGACCGGCCGGGCGACCACGTCCCGGACCCCCGGAACGTCGACGGCGACGAGACGGTCGTAGAGCTCCTTGTCGTAGGCGAAGTCGAACCCGCGTTCGCAGAGGCGGTCTTCCAGCTCCCAGTAGACTTCGGCGATCAACGTCGACTCGGGATGGTCACGGCGTAGAGCGGGAATCGCTTCGGACCAGAAGTCACCGGAGCCCGAGAAGCCCCCCCAGGTCGATCCGAACACGTCCTCCAGAACGAGCATCGCCATGTCGCAGCGCATGCCGTCGCAGCGGGCCGCGACGTCGATCAACTGCGACGTCATCACTTCGCGGGTCTCCGGGCGGCGGTAGTCGAGCTGCACGGTGTCGGTCCAACCGGCGAAGTAGGGATCACGGCCGTGGGCGAACACGCGCTCCTCGCCGCCCGGTGTCGTATGGACGAACCAGTTTTCCGGTTCACGCTCCACGTCCGACAACGCGCCTCGCACGAATCGATCGGGGTGATCGTCGAGCCAGCGGTGGTCGCACGCCAGGTGATTCGGAACGAAGTCGAGGACGAGACCGAGTCCGCGGGCTCGCAGCCGGTCGCGGAACGCCGCCAGCGCATCGTCGCCGCCGAGGGACGCCGCCACCGAGTACTCGGCGATGGCGTAGGGCGATCCGTCCACGTCGTCCGGTCGCCAATCGGGCAAGACCCGGGTGTACTCGCGCCCGAGCTCCGGGATCCGGAGGGCGAGGTCTCGCGCGGCCGCGCCGGTGTGCCAGACTCCCATCAGCCAGATCCCGTGGAAGCCGCGTGAGGCGATTTCGCGGAGCACGGCATCCGGCACGTCGGCGAGCGTGATCGTTCCACCGGCGTCCTCCGCCAGCGCCCGCAGCCACGAGCGCGCCGGAATCTCGAGGATCAGGGGGTGAGGCGTCCGACGGAGAAGATTCATGGCGGGAGGCTCGCGTCGCGGCGGGTCCGGTGGAATCGATCTCGCGGACTTGTACCAGAGGGGCTCGCCCCTGGCGATTGACATCGCGAATCAGTACCTTTTTACTGATTGTCTCCTGTCCGGGGGAGGGCGTGATGTCGCTCGAATCACCCGGCGCCGTCCTGCGTCTCGAAGTGCGCCCCGTCGTAGGCGCCCGTCCCGCGAGCTCCGATCAGATCGACGCCCGCCTCGCGGAGGCAAAGCGTCTCCTGGAGACCGGGGTGGCCCCGGGCCGTTGGGAACCCGAGGCGCCGCCAGGCGTCCGCGGTCGGATCCGGTTCGAGAGAGCCGCGGATGCGTTCCCGATGCTCCACGATCTTCGGAGTGCGCTCCGGGCGGACCCGTCGCCGGTGGCGCTCGATCTCGTCGCGGGGCTCGGCGCCGGGGACGAAGCCGAGGGACTGCGCCGGTCCGCGGATGCGGTCCGGGTGCTCGGACAAAAACGGCGTCAGCTCACGCGGGCCGTGACCGGCGACACGGACGCGGACGTCGTGCTCTCGGCGCTGTGCCGGATGCTCGACAACCTGATCGGCGGCTGGACCGACGCCCAGTGGCAAGCGGTCCATCGCCGGGATCGAGGACTCACGCTGCAGCAGATCGGAGAGGAGCTCGGCATCGCGTATCAGAACGTGAGCAAGCGCTTGATCGCGGCACGATACTCCCTCTACCAGGATGTGCTCGGCGCGGCCAGCCTCGTGTTCTCCAAGAACACCCGCCCCCGCCTCTGACGAGTCCGGGGTCAGCCCCATTGCCATGGGCGGGTTCGCGATGACCGCGGATATGCGCGACGCGCTGCTTCGGGAGGTGGAGACGACCCCGCAGCCCGCCGCTCGTTAGGGAATGGGAACCGCCGTCCCGGCTGCTTTCTTGGCGATCCCGAGGACATTGATCTGCGCCGGGTCGGTCACCCCGTCGGCGAGTCGCTTGTGCGCTCGCGACCACGCGAGGACCGCGACCGTCGCCTGCCGGAGCGCCGCGTTGTACTGGTTGGCGATCGAGTCGAGCTCTCTCGTCTGTTCCCAGTAGAGATCGATGTCGGGCTGCAGCTGGTCGCGGAGCTCCCGAATCGAGCGCAGCCGGAAGAGGAGGCGCTCCTCGATGGCTCTCATCTCCGTGGGCGAAACACCGTCGCTGGGATCGACGACCTCCGCCAGGCTCGGCTGGTTGGTCATCAGCGAGTCGATCGCGCTCGGGTCACCCTGCCGGTGGGCTCGGAGGTAGAAGACGTCGTGGATGCTCCGCACGAGCTCGTCCCGGAGACCGCGGTCCGCCTCCTTCACGGCTCCGTGGTCCGCTTCGATTCGTGCACGGGCGGCTTCGACGGCTTTGTCGAGCGCGTCCTTCGTCTCGTCGAACAGCTCGCCGGCGGCGAACGCGATCTCGTCCACGATGGGCTGCGCCGCGTTGAGTGCGTCCAGGAGGTTGGTCTGGGCCCGGACGTCGTCGACGATCGCGTCGAGCCTCTCGGTGGTGAGATTGAGATCCGGAACCGGCTTCTCGAGCACGGGGCGAAGCAGCCCGTCGAGGTAGTCCGCGAGCTCCACGGACCGCTCCGGTCCCGAGAG